>NZ_DBGCJQ010000104.1:0-21391 GCF_048354975.1 Massilistercora timonensis
GTCTCCCAGAACACTGGAGAAGGTGCTGTATTTCGCCTCTTATATCGTGCTGGACAAAGGGGAGACAGACCTGCAGTATAAGCAGGTGCTCTCTGAGCAGGAATACCAGGAGGCAAGAGAGAGCTGGGGAAGCGCTTTCCGTGTAGGCATGGGCGCCGAGGCCATCCAGGAACTTCTGCAGGCTATTGATCTGGATAAAGAGTATGAAGAGCTGCAGGAAGGCCTGAAAGGCTCTACCGGACAGAAGCGGGCCCGTATCGTGAAGCGCCTGGAAGTGGTAGAGGCATTCCGGGAGTCCGGCAACAAACCGGAGTGGATGATCCTGACTAATATCCCGGTGATCCCGCCGGATCTGCGTCCTATGGTTCAGCTGGACGGCGGACGTTTTGCCACCAGCGACTTAAATGACCTGTACCGCCGGATCATCAACCGGAATAACCGTCTGAAACGCCTGCTGGAGCTGGGCGCGCCGGACATTATCGTAAGAAATGAAAAGAGAATGCTGCAGGAAGCGGTGGACGCCCTGATCGACAACGGCCGCAGAGGCCGTCCGGTAACAGGCCCCGGAAACCGTGCCCTTAAGTCTCTTTCCGATATGCTGAAAGGAAAATCCGGACGGTTCCGTCAGAACCTTCTGGGAAAACGTGTGGACTATTCCGGACGTTCCGTTATCGTAGTAGGACCGGAGCTGAAGATCTATCAGTGCGGTCTGCCCAAAGAGATGGCCATCGAGCTGTTCAAGCCTTTCGTTATGAAGGAGCTGGTGCAGAACGGGACCGCTCACAATATCAAGAACGCTAAGAAGATGGTAGAACGTCTCCAGCCGGAAGTATGGGATGTTCTGGAAGAAGTGATCAAGGAGCATCCGGTTATGCTCAACCGTGCCCCTACGCTGCACAGACTGGGAATCCAGGCCTTTGAGCCGATCCTGGTAGAAGGAAAAGCCATCAAGCTGCATCCTTTGGTATGTACCGCTTATAACGCGGACTTCGACGGAGACCAGATGGCGGTGCATCTGCCCCTGTCTGTAGAGGCCCAGGCAGAGTGCCGGTTCCTTCTTCTGTCACCCAACAACCTTCTGAAGCCTTCTGACGGAGGACCGGTAGCGGTTCCTTCTCAGGATATGGTACTGGGAATCTATTACCTGACCCAGGAGCGCCCGGGCGCCCTTGGAGAAGGCAAGTTCTTCCGCAATGTGAACGAAGCCATCCTGGCTTATGAGAACGGGGCGCTTACCCTGCACTCCAGGATCAAAGTCCGGGTGACCAGGAAGATGGCGGACGGAACAGAGAAATCCGCGATCATCGAGTCTACCCTGGGAAGATTCCTCTTCAATGAGATCATCCCTCAGGACCTGGGATTTGTAGACCGTGAGGTAGAGGGAAATGAGCTGAAGCTGGAGATTGATTTCCACGTAGGCAAGAAGCAGCTGAAGCAGATCCTGGAGAAGGTCATCAATACCCATGGATCCACAGCTACAGCGGAAGTGCTGGACGCGGTGAAATCCATCGGTTACAAATATTCCACAAGAGCGGCGATGACCGTATCTATTTCTGATATGACCGTGCCGCCCCAGAAGCCGGAAATGATCCAGAAGGCTCAGGATACAGTAGACCGGATCACCAAGAACTACAAGCGTGGTCTGATCACTGAGGAAGAGCGTTACAAAGAAGTAGTAGAGACCTGGAAAGCAACCGACGACGCCCTGACTGAGGCACTGCTGACTGGTCTGGACAAATATAACAATATCTATATGATGGCGGACTCCGGAGCCCGTGGTTCTGATAAGCAGATCAAGCAGCTGGCGGGTATGCGTGGACTGATGGCGGATACCACCGGACGGACCATCGAGCTGCCTATCAAGTCCAACTTCCGTGAGGGTCTGGACGTACTGGAGTACTTCATGTCCGCCCACGGAGCCAGAAAAGGACTTTCCGATACCGCCCTTCGTACCGCTGACTCTGGTTACCTGACCAGACGTCTGGTAGACGTATCCCAGGAGCTGATCATCCATGAGCGCGACTGCGTGAAGAAGGGTGACGAGATCCCGGGTATGTACGTGAAGGCGTTCCTGGACGGCAACGAGGAGATCGAGAGCCTGCAGGAGCGTATCACCGGCCGGTATCTGTGTGAGGATATCAAGGACAAGGACGGCAACGTACTGGTGAAGGCCAACCATATGGTAACGCCAAGACGTGCGGAGCTGATCATCAAGAAGGGTGTGGATGAGAACGGAGAGCCGCTGAAGCGGATCAAGATCCGGACCATCCTGACCTGCCGCTCTCACAGCGGAATCTGTGCCAAGTGCTACGGTGCCAACATGGCCACCGGCGAGCCGGTACAGGTGGGCGAGGCAGTAGGTATCATCGCCGCGCAGTCCATCGGAGAGCCTGGTACTCAGCTGACCATGCGTACCTTCCACACCGGCGGTGTGGCGGGAGATGATATCACACAGGGTCTTCCCCGTGTGGAGGAGCTTTTCGAGGCGCGTAAGCCCAAGGGTCTGGCGATCATCACAGAATTCGCCGGAACCGCTACCATCAACGATACAAAGAAGAAGCGGGAAGTGATCGTCACCAACGAGGAGACCGGGGAATCCAAGGCATATCTGATCCCCTACGGCTCCCGGATCAAGGTGGCCGACGGCGCACAGCTGGAGGCCGGCGACGAGCTGACCGAAGGTAGCGTCAACCCTCATGATATCCTGAAGATCAAGGGCCTTAGAGCCGTACAGGATTACATGCTGCAGGAAGTACAGCGTGTATACCGTCTCCAGGGTGTTGATATCAACGATAAGCACATCGAGGTAATTGTACGCCAGATGCTGAAGAAAGTCCGCGTGGAAGAGGCGGGAGACTCTGAGTTCCTTCCGGGTACCAACGTGGATATCCTGGAGTTCGAGGATGTGAACAAACAGCTTGTGGAGGAAGGCAAAGAGCCGGCTACCGGAGAGCAGATCATGCTGGGTATCACCAAGGCTTCCCTTGCCACCAATTCCTTCCTGTCCGCGGCTTCCTTCCAGGAGACTACCAAGGTACTGACCGAGGCGGCTATCAAGGGCAAGATCGATCCATTGGTAGGACTGAAGGAGAACGTTATCATCGGTAAGCATATCCCGGCGGGAACCGGTATGAAGAAGTACCAGGATATCCGTCTGGAGAGCGAAGAGGTGGAGAGCCACGAGGAGCCGTTCCTGGATCTTGGGAATGGATATGAGGATCTGAATGAGGGCTCTGAGTTGGCAGAGACAGAGGAAGCTTCTCCGGAAAATGTAGCTGAAGAAGCGCCGGAACTGATCGAGAGCTAAGAAAAAAGTTTCAGAGTGATAGAAAGAGGGTATGCTCCAAGGTACTTCATGACTTTGGAGATACCCTCTTTCCTTTCCCCCAAAGGGGGAGCTATTGACAAAAAGAAGGATTTCCTTCATTATGGTGTCATAAACGACCCGATCAAGGGGAGATAGGAGTAAAGAAAATGCTTTTAATAAAAAATGCAGATGTATATGCGCCGGAACATATGGGAAAGAAGGATATTCTGATATGTGGAGAGCACATCGAAGTGATCGCGGACCGGATCGAGAGCCTTCCCGGACCATGTAAAGTCCTGGAGGCGGAAGGGCTTTGCCTGACCCCGGGGCTTATGGATCAGCATGTCCATGTTACCGGAGGCGGCGGGGAGGGAAGTTTCCATACCCGGACGCCGGAGGTAGAGCTTTCAGAATTGATCCGGGGCGGCGTGACTACCGTTCTGGGACTTCTGGGGACAGACGGCATGACAAGAAGTGTGGAGAACCTTTACGCCAAGACAGCGGCGCTTCAGGAAGAGGGCGTAACGGCGTACATGCTCACCGGCGCCTACGGGAACCCGGGACCGACCATCACCGGGGAAGCGGACCGGGATATGGTATTCATCCGGGAAGTGCTGGGGCTGAAGCTTGCCATCTCTGATCACCGGGCGCCCCACGTGACAACCCGGGAACTGATCCAGCTGGCCAGCAAGGTCCGGGTGGCAGGAATGCTCAGCGGGAAACCGGGAATGCTGGTGCTCCATATGGGAGACGATCCGGCCTGCCTGGATTCGGTGTTTGAAGCGCTCCGGGACAGCCAGGTTCCGGTGCCCATCTTCCGTCCTACTCATGTGAACCGGAATCCGGCGCTTCTGGAAGCAGGCTGGAGATTCCTGGAGATGGGAGGCTATGTGGATCTTACCTGTGGGATGAAAGGGCAGCCGTCGCCGGGAGAATGTATCCGAAAGGCGCTGGAGAGAGGGCTTTCTACAGATCATCTCACGGTCAGCTCTGACGGTCACGGGAGCTGGTCCGCCTATGCGGAGGACGGAACGCTTCTGGAGATCGGTGTTTCCGGCGTGGACAGCCTTCTGAAAGAACTGGCGGTTATGGTGAAAGAACTGGGATTTGGGCTGGAGGAAGCCCTTCCCTATGTGACGTCCCATGTGGCGGAGGCTCTGGGCCTTGGCAGTGTGAAAGGATATGTCCGGGAAGGACAGGACGCAGATCTTCTCCTTCTCACACCCCAGATGGAATTAAGAGGGGTGATCGCAAGAGGCGCGGTGATGATGGAAGAGGGAGAACTGAAGCAGTGGGGGACTTACGAGAAGCCCGGCCACTGATCAGGAAGAAAGAGATTTCTTAAAATCAGTCCGCTGGGAAGCGGGCACGGTATCGATGACCAGACAGGAGGCCAGAAGATTCAGGGTCACCATTGGAAGGGTCATGGAGTTATAGAACATTTTGGTAGAAGTCTGACAGAGCAGCAGATGAGTGCTGTAAGAAGCGGCTGGTGAGGCAGTGCTGTCCGTGATGGTAAGGATCGGCACGCCGGCATCGGCCGCTTTTTTCGCGATGCTGCCCATGGGATAATAGTATTTTGGGAAGGAGAAGAAGACCACAAGATCTCCGTCCTGAAGATGTTGAAGGTATTCCTGGGTTTTCTCCAGGTCCGCCAGATCGATCATCGTCACCTGGAAGGACAGAAGAAGGAGCCGGGATTTGAGGAATTCTCCCGGAACCTTGGAAATGTCATGGGCAAAGATGAAGATCCGCCGGCTTTTCCTGATCTCCTGGGCGGCGGCGATGATGGCTTCCGGCTGGAAGCTGGCGGCAAAATCGGCAGCCGCGCCGGCTTCCTGGCGGCAGAGTTCATAGAGAAGCTCTGTTTTCGCGGAGGAGTCAGAAGCGTTTTCCGGCACAAAGAAGGCGGGAGCTGACAAAAGTCGGATCATCTGCTGGGTGTGCTCGCGGAATTCCTGCTTCAGTTCCAGGAAGCCGGAGCAGCCAAGCTTGGCGCAGAAGCGCAGCAGAGTAAGCTCCGAGGCGCAGGTCTGCCGGCTCAGCTGAGCCAGGGTAATATAGCAGATATCTTCCGGATTTTCCAGAAGATAATCAGCGATGCTTTTCTGTTTTCGTGTCAGGGAGGGATAGATCTCCCGGATTTTCTGCAAGATGTCCATGTATGTCTCTCCTTATGTCTGAAATAAATGTAAATCAGGAAAATTCAACATTCTATAGGATAAATATAAAGAAATATTGTGCAAAATGCAAGTAAATACTTTACTTTTTGGATTCTGGCATTTATAATTGATAAAAATAAAGTAAACACTTTACTTTTTGTCGGTAATAAAGGAGGAGAGAAGATGAAGAAATTATTTCAAGAACACTTCGAACGGACCTGGCTGATCATTTTCCTGATCATGCTGGCGCTGATCATTATTCCGTTCCCGTTTTTCTACAGTGAGACGTACATCCCGGCAGCGGGCGGGGTTCCGCTTTTCCTGTTTGGCTGGTTCATACACACGGCGGTGACGTTTGTGTTGATCGTGATCTATTACCGGATGTGTATGAAGCGCAAGGAGTATCACATCTACGATGAGGAGAATCAGGAAGGAGGGGATGCGTAATGCAGGCAGCAACACGTGAGTCGGCGATGGCGTTTTACACCGTCCTTTTGATCTATCTGGGTATCATGGCCTTTATCGGATGGTACGCAGGAAGAAAGACAAAGAATCTGGGGGATTTCTTTGTCTTAAGCGGAAAAGCAGGAATGGTAGTCAGCGGTATCGCGTACTTTTCCACCCAGTTTTCCATGGGAACCTTCCTGGGGACTCCAGGTACCATCTATGGCGTGGGATATGCCGGGATGGCCATCTCAGTTCCGGGAGCGGTTTTCTGTATGATCCTGCCGGCAGTCCTGGTGGGGCGGAAACTGATCACCCTGGGACACACTCATGGTTTTCTGACTATGGCGGATTATCTTACAGACCGGTATCATACCAAGGCAATGAGCGGCGTCCTGGGTGTGATGATGCTGTTCTTCCTGGTTCCTATGATGGGAGCCCAGATCATCGGCGCAGGCGTGATCGTCAATGTATTTACCGGACTTCCCAACTGGGTTGGCGTTGTAGGTATGGGAGCCATTGTTGTTCTCTACTGTATGTCCGGCGGTATGCAGGGAGCCATGATGACGGATGTGATCCAGGGATCCCTGATGATCGGGACCGCGGTGATCACCTTCATCGTATCTGTTGTGATGGGCGGCGGCTTTGAGAATATCAACAGCACCCTTCAGAGCATGAACGAGGCGTATCTGTCCTTCCCGGGGGCGAACGGCTATATGCCATGGGGCTTCTATGTTTCCAATATCCTGTTGTGGTCCTTCTTCACCATCGGACAGCCGCATCTGTTTACCAAGTTTTTCGCCATGAAAGACCACAAGACTATGTTCAAGGCTATTTTCCTTGGAACCGCAGGCATGTTTGTATCTGCCACCCTGATCGAGTGGGCCGGCGTCAACGGGATCTCTTTTGTACAGAACCTTGAGAATCCGGACCAGATCGTGCCGATGATCCTGCAGCAGGGCCTGAATCCCTTCCTGGCAGCGATCTTTATCTCCGGTATCGTGGCGGCAGGTATGTCTACCATCGACGGGATCCTGGTAACCACCACCGGAGCGGTGACCCGGGATATCTACCAGAAGATCATCAATAAGAAAGCAACGGACGAGACGGTTATGAAGATGTCCAAGGTTGTTACTGTGATCATCGGTGTGATCGTGATCCTCTTTGGTGTGTTCCAGCCGGGAAGCATCTTTGAGATCAACCTGTTTGCCTTCTCCGGAATGGCAGTCTTCGTAGTGCCCATTCTTTTTGGGATGTACTGGAAGCGGGCTACCGCAGCAGGCGCGATCGCCTCTGCGCTGGTAGGAGTAGCGACGGTACTGGCCTTTACATGGGTTCCGGCTCTGAGCGGAGCGCTGCATGGATTCCATGCACTGTTCCCGGCAACCATCCTGGGAAGTCTGACCATGCTGATCGTCAGCAGTCTGACTCAGGCGCCGCCACAGGAGACCATCCAGCGGCATTTTGGTATCTTTGAGAAGAGCAAAGCAGAGTAGGAGGGAGAAAGAATGTATCTTAGTAAAATGACTACTGCGCAGGCAAAAGAAGCATTTGCGAAGGACCCGATCCTGGTGATCCCGGTGGGGAGCACCGAGCAGCACGGGACTCAGGGAGCGCTGGGCACGGATTTCATGGTGCCCTCCTATCTGGGGGACCACATCGCGGACATGGAGAATGTGATCGTGGCGCCGGCGGTGCCTTACGGAGTCTGCCCGTATCACTTAAGCTTCGCGGGAAGCATCAATATCGGATATGAGGGATTGTATCTGGTGCTGCACGGCATTACAGAATCCCTGATGGGACAGGGGCTTCGCCGGTTCCTGATCCTCAACGGCCATGGCGGGAATACCCCGTCCATCGACCGGGTGGCCCTGGAAGTCTATCACAAAGGCGGAGTCTGCGCCCAGATCGACTGGTGGAGCCTGGTGGCGGAGCTGGATGAGAAGTTCAAAGGCGGACACGGGGATGTGCTGGAGACTTCGGCCATGATGGCGGTAGACCCGGAAGCGGTACACCTGGAGCTGTCACAGCCTATGAATCCGGGAAGTCCTTCTGCCAATACGGTGGCAGCCTATATCCAGGCGGTGAAGTTCCAGGGAGGAACGGTGAAGCTGGCAAGAGATACCAAAGAGATCGCGCCAAGCGGCTGGTTCGGCCCGCTGGATCCCAAAGATTCCAGCGCCGAACTGGGACAGGAAGCCCTGGATCTGTCGGTTGGATTTATCCGGAACTTCCTGGAAGAAATGAAGACATTTAAACTGTAGTCTGTGCCCGGGGGAGGGTGAAGATAAATTCTGTGCCCACGCCCTCGGTGCTGACCACGCTGATATTTTCTCCGTGGGCCTGGATGGCTTCCTTTACAATGGCAAGCCCCAGGCCCGTTCCTTTTTTGTCTTTGCCCCGGGACAGGTCTGTCTTATAGAACCGTTCCCAGATCTTGCCAAGAGCGCTGCGGGGGATGCCGATGCCGTAGTCTTTGACGGAGATGGAGACCTTCTCCCCCCGCTCAGTTGTTTCAATGGTGACGGTGGATTCCGGGTCGCTGAACTTGATGGCGTTGTCCAGAAGGTTATAGAGGACCTGCTGGATCTTGCGTTTGTCCGCGAAGACTTCCATCTGCTTGGAAGCAAACAGAAGCTCGATGGAGATCTTCTTCTGGGTGCAGGTTCCTTCAAAAGAAGCGGCCACGTTCTTGATCATCTCGTGAATGTCGAAATTTTCCTTGTTAAGCAGAAGGTTCTTGGAATCAAACTCGTTGAGGGTGAGAAGATCCTGGGTCAGATCCGTCAGGCGCTCAGTCTCGAAGAGGATGATACCCAGGTATTTCTTCTGCATTTCCGGAGGGATGGTCCCGTCCGCCATGGCCTCCACATATCCTTTGATGGAGGTAAGGGGGGAGCGGAAATCGTGGGAGACGTTGGCCACGAATTTCTTCTGGTAATCCTCCATATCCCGGAGCTGGGAGGACATGTAGTTCAGGGAGGCGGAGAGATAGCCCATCTCATCCTCGGTGCGAACCGGGATCTCATAGTCAAGATTGCCGGAGGCATACTGGGTGGCAGCCTCCGTGATCTTGCGAAGAGGCCGGTAGACAAAGAACTCCAGGGCCAGAAGGATGATAAAGGACAGGAAATAGATCACCAGGAGGGTGATAAGGGCTGCCCGCATCAGGATCCCCTGGACTTCGTTTACATAATCCAGGCTCTTGTGGACCAGAAGATAGCCGGCAGGAGAATAGCCGTGGATCACCGGGGCGATCACGGTGATCACATCCTCCTGGAAGTAGCCGTGGTAGTCCCCGGTGAGATACTGGGAATTCCCGGCTTCTGCCGGGTTGAAATCCTGGATCTGGGAGGGGGCCGGCGGAAGTCCTTCTGACTGGGCGGAGGCAAGAAGCCGTCCTTCCCGGTCCACGAACCAGAGGGCGGCGTCCAGGTGAGTCTCCATGCCGGAGAGCTGGAGCCGCACTTCATTTAAGGATACTTCCTTTGAGAAGTAGTCCGGCAGATAATCGGTTGCCATCATATTGGCCTCCTGATAGGTATTGGAGGCGGTAACGCTCACTAGAGGCCCTGAAGTCAGGGTATCCGTCAGGGTGGCCACCGTAAATACGCTAAGGAAAGCGAAGATGATATAAACAATGATAAATTTTAAATGCAGTGTACTTCTCATAGAGATCCTTCCAGGCAGGGGAATTCCCCTGCGTTATTTTACTTCAAATTTATAACCGATGCCCCACACGGTGCTTAAACTCCACTCGCTGTGGTCCTTGATCTTCTCCCGGAGCCGTTTGATGTGGACGTCAACGGTTCGGGTGTCTCCGATGTACTCATAACCCCAGATCTGATCCAGGAGCTGTTCCCGGGTGAAGACCTGGTTGGGAGAGGAGGCAAGGAAATAGAGAAGCTCCAGTTCCTTGGGAGGCATGTCAATGTTCTGGCCGTCCACCATGACAGAGTAGTTGGTCAGATTGATCACGATCCCCGGATACTCTACGCATTTGCCCCGGTCCTCGGCCGGAGTCTCCGGCTTGGGAATGGCCTGGTAGCGGCGCAGCACCGCCTTGACCCGGGCCACCAGCTCCTTGGAGTCAAAGGGCTTCATGATATAGTCATCGGCGCCCAGCTCCAGCCCCAGGACTTTGTCAAATACTTCTCCCTTAGCGGACAGCATGATGATAGGCACGCTGGAGCGGGTACGGATCTCCCGGCACACCTGGTAGCCGTCGATGCCAGGCAGCATAAGGTCCAGGAGGATCAGGTTGGGGCGGTAGCTCTCGAAAGCCACCAGCGCCTTCTCCCCGTCATGGACCATCATGGTGTCGAAGCATTCTTTGGTAAGGTAGAGGGAGATCAGTTCCGCGATATTCTCATCGTCGTCTACGATCAGTATTTTCTGTTTTGTTGCCATTATAATCCTCCTATCTGAGTTCTGCGATAGTAACGCCGGCGTCGCCCTCTCCAAAGGCGCCAAGCCGGAATGATTTCACCCGTTTCTTCTGGCGGCGCAGGTAGTCGTGGACGCCCTGGCGCAGGGCGCCGGTGCCTTTGCCGTGGACAATGCGCACCGAGGAGAGGTGGGCAAGCGCCGCGTCGTCCAGGTATTTGTCCAGTTCCGCCACCGCCTCGTCCACCGTCTTGCCCAGAAGGTTGATCTCCGGGCTTACGGACATGGACTTGCCCATCTTCATCTTGCCCTTGGTGGTCTGGCGGGCGGTCTTCTTGAGATAGACCGGTTTCTCCTCCAGGATCTCCAGGTCTGAGATGGGAAGCTGGGAACGCAAGATCCCCATCTGCACGGTGACGCGCCCCTTGGCGTCGGGCAGGGAGACTACAGTCCCGGTCAGGTTCATACTCAGTACTTTCACCGATTCCCCCAGCTTGAAATCCTCTGGCTTGTGGATCTTATGTGGGGTCTCTTTGTGCTCCGTCATGCCAGAGCGGGCGGCTTCCATCTTCTTGCGCAGCTTCTCCCGCTCCCGTTCCATGTCGGCGGCGGAGATATTTTCCTTGCCGAACTTGTGGAAGTTGCGCATGGTCTCGTCTGCAGTCTCCTTGGCCTCCAGAAGGATGGCGTGGGCTTTCTCGTTGGCTTCCCGCAGGATGCGCTCCCGCTGTTCTTCCAGTTTTTCCTGTCTTTTCTGTGTCTCTTCCTTCAGGCGCTCCAGTTCCCGCCGGTAGGCGGCGATCTCGTCCTGTTCTTTCTCAATGGTGCGCCGGCTTACTTCCAGGTCGGTGAGAAGGTCCTCGAAGGATTCGTCCTGTTCGCTTAAGTGCTTCTTCGCCTCCTCAATGACTTCCTGGGGAAGCCCCAGTTTCCCGGCGATGGCGAAGGCATTGCTCTTGCCGGGGATGCCGATCAGCAGGTGATAGGTGGGGCGCAGGCTCTCCACATCAAACTCGCAGCTTGCGTTCTCCACTCCCGGAGTGGACAGAGCGTACACCTTCAGCTCGCTGTAGTGGGTGGTGGCCATGGTCCGGATCCCCCGCCGGTGGAGGCCGTCCAGGATTGCGATGGCCAGAGCCGCCCCTTCCGTGGGATCAGTCCCGGCGCCCAGCTCGTCAAAGAGCACCAGGGAATGTTCATCCACGTGCCGGAGGAAGGAGACGATGTTGGTCATATGAGAAGAAAAAGTACTCAGGCTCTGCTCAATGCTCTGCTCGTCCCCGATGTCGGCGAACACATTGTGGAACACCGCCAGCTCGCTGCGGTCCAGGGCGGGGATATGAAGCCCGGCCTGTCCCATCAGGGTGAAAAGGCCCACCGTCTTAAGGGACACCGTCTTCCCGCCGGTATTGGGACCGGTGACGATCAGAAGATCGAAGGTGTCTCCCAGAGAAATGGTGATGGGGACTACCTTCTTCTTGTCCAGGAGAGGATGACGGCCCTCCCGGATATGGATGCGCCCTTCTGTGTTGAATATGGGAGCGGTGGCGTTCATTTCCAGGGCCAGGGCCCCTTTGGCAAAAATGAAATCCAGCTCTGTCAGCAGGGTGTGATCCGTATGGATGGTATCGGTATACTCTGCCGCGTCAGCGCTCAGGCGGGCAAGGATCACCTGGATCTCTTCCTGCTCCTTGCCGTAGAGTTCTTTTAAGTCGTTGTTCAGCTTCACCACAGCCATGGGCTCGATAAACAGGGTGGAGCCGGTGGAGGACTGATCGTGGATCATGCCCGGGACCTGGCTGCGGTGTTCGGATTTCACAGGGATACAATAGCGGTCTCCCCGCATGGTGATGATGGGGTCCTGCAGATAAGTGCGAAGAGATCCATTTACCATGCCGGAGAGGGTAGCGTGCACCTTGTCGTTGATCTGGCCGATCTGCCGGCGGATCTGACGAAGCGCAGGGCTTGCGTCGTCGCTGATCTCATCCTCCTCCAGGATACACCTGCGGATCTCGGAGGTCAGAGGGAGGATGGGGGTCAGCTGGTCAAAGTAACCGTCCAGACAGTCGGTGGAGTCGTCTCCATTTTCCCGCCGTCCGTAAGCCTTCACCTGCCCGGCGTTCTCCAGAAGCCGGCAGATGCGAAGGAGCTCGCCGCTTCCCAGGGTCCCGCCGATCTCCAGCCGCTTGAGGGATTCATTTACCGGGGCGCAGCCGCCAAAGGAGGGCCGGCCCTTCTTCACGATCCGCTGGAACGCGGCTTCGGTCTCCTGCTGGGCAGCCTCTATCTTCTCGATGGAAGTCATGGGCTTAAGCCGCCGGCAGCGGGATCTGCCGCCAAAAGAGGAGGCCTTCTCCGTAAGGAGATCGATGATCTTGTCGTATTCTAATTTATATAAAGTCTTTTCATTCATTGTTATATCCACCTTCCACATTCCCATTATAATCGGACGCCGGGACACTGTAAAGGAAATTATCCCGGAGAGGCCGGAAGCGGGCGGGGAAAGCAGGGTTGAACATTTGCAGGCTATCAGGTATACTATAAAAAGGGTTGTAAAGGAGAGAATGCCCATGGAAGAGCGCAGAGATCCGGGCGGGCAGGAACCGCAGGAAGAAAAGGATTACGCTTTTATGCAGGAAGTGATCAAGGACGAGACCGGCAGCCGCAAGTTTAAGCGGGATGTCAGGAGGATGGCAGGCCTTGGCCTGGTCTTTGGGCTTGTTGCCTGTGTGACTTTTTGCGTCTTCGGGCCCTGGATCGAGAGCCGGTTTGGCGGTGCCAAGGAGGAAGTGGAGATCCCCCGGGATGAGGAGACGCTTCCGGAGGAAGAGACCAGGGAGCAGGATCCGGAAGAAGACAGCTACCGGCAGATGCTCAACTCTCTGAAATCCATTTCCGAACAGGCGGGCAAAAGTGTTGTCTCCATCGCGGCGGTCTCCGGCCGGGAAGAGGCCAGTGAGGCAAAGCTGCAGACCAGCGGCGTGGTGGTGGCAGACAATGGACAGGAGCTTCTGATCCTGGGCCAGATCCTTGACGGGCAGGAGGAAGAGAAGCTTCAGGTAATCTTCGCTGACGGCCGAAACTACGACGCAGTGGTGAAAAGGCAGGACCGGAACCTGGGCTTGTGCGTCTACGCAGTGTCCAGGCAGTCCATCACGGAGGACACCTGGGGAGCGATCCGGGTGGCGGTCCTTGGAAGTTCCTATACCGTGGAAGACGGGGACGCAGTGATCCTGCTGGGGCAGCCCTATGGAAATGCCCAGATCGCGCTGTACGGGCTGGTGGAAGCCAGTGAAAGCTATGCGGATCACGCGGACGGTCATTATCCGCTGATCGCTACCGATGTGGAGGGGGATGCCGGCAGAAGCGGCGTGCTTGTGAATACCAGCGGCGAAGTGATCGGCGTCATCGGCGAGCCCACGGAAGGCCGGGGAGAAGCAGGCCTTGTAGAGGCATATGGAATCTCGGACATCAAGGATGTGATCGAGTTTCTCTCCAATGACCAGGGAGTGCCTTATCTGGGGATCCTGGGGTCTGACGTGACCGAGGAGCTTACAGAGCAGGGGATTCCTGCCGGCGTGTATGTGGACGAAGTGGAGGCGGATTCGCCTGCCATGGAAGCCGGGATCCAGAGCGGAGACGTGATCACTCAGATCGACGGTTCCGGGGTGGCGGATTTCCAGGCGTATCACAGCGCCCTGATGAAGAAACAGGCGGGAGGAAGTCTCCGGATGACTTGTCAGAGACAGGGGACCGGCGGCGAATATGTAGAGATCAATTTTAACGTCACAGTAGGGGCGAAAGAGTAAAAAAAGACAGAAAGAGGCAGCAGCATGAGATATATCAACACCCTGGTAGAGGGAGAAACCATCCGCAACGTATACCTGTGCAAAGGAAAGCGTTCCGCGGAGACAAGAAACGGGAAACCTTATGACAATCTGATCCTGCAGGATAAGACAGGAACCCTGGACGGGAAAGTCTGGGATCCCAATTCCAGCGGGATCGCTGATTATGATGAGATGGATTTCATCGAAGTCTACGGGGAAGTCACCAGCTACAATAATAATCTGCAGCTGAATATCCGGCAGATCCGCCGGGCGCAGGAAGGGGAGTATGTCCCGGCAGATTATATGCCCACCACGGATAAGAATGAAGACCAGATGTATCAGGAGCTTCTGGCTTATGGGAACCAGGTGAAGAATCCTCATCTCAGGGGTGTGATCCGCTATTATTTTGAAGACCCGGCCTTTGTGAAGAAATTTAAGGCCCATTCCGCCGCCAAGACGGTGCACCACAGTTTCTCCGGCGGACTTCTGGAGCACACGCTGAGCGTGGTGAAATTCTGCGAATACATGGCGGGAGCTTATCCCATTTTAAATAAAGACCTTCTGTACACGGCGGCCATGTGCCATGATATCGGCAAGATAAAGGAACTGTCGCCGTTCCCGGAAAATGATTACACCGACGACGGGCAGCTTCTGGGGCACATCGTGATGGGGGTGGAGATGATCGACGACGCCATCCGGACCATCCCGGAATTCCCGCCCAAGCTGGCCAGCGAGCTGAAGCACTGCATCCTGGCCCACCACGGGGAGCTGGAGTACGGGTCCCCCAAGAAGCCGGCGCTGGCAGAGGCCTTCGCCCTGAACTTCGCAGATTGCGCGGACGCCAAGATGCAGACCCTGATCGAGATCTTCAAAGAAAAAAACAGCAGCGACTGGCTGGGATATAACCGGCTTTTTGAAACAAACCTGCGGAAAACCAGTATTTAAAACTTCAATTTAGGACGTAGCAAAATGCAAAAAGGCTACGTCCTAAATTGAATTTTACCCTGTACCAAAATGACAAATGGAGTATATTTATGCAGAAAAATGATATTGTGAAACTTGAGATCACGGACATTGGCGTGGGCGGCGAAGGTATCGGGAAGGTGGATGGATACACGCTTTTTGTCAAGGATGCGATCATCGGGGACGTGATCGAGGCCAAGGTGATGAAGGCGAAGAAAAATTATGGATATGCAAAGCTTCTGGATATTCTTACACCCTCCGAAGGGCGCGAAAAGCATCCTGGATGCGCCATCGCCCGAAAATGCGGGGGTTGCCAGATCCAGGAGATGAAATATGACTGGCAGCTGAGGTTCAAGGAAGAGAAGGTCCGGGGCGCTCTGACGCGGCTGGGAGAGGTGCCGGAGGAGCTTCTTGAGGAAGTGATGGAACCTATCCTGGGGATGGAGGAGCCCTTCCGCTACCGCAACAAGGCTCAGTTTCCCATTGGCCGGGACCGGGAGGGGAAACTGATCGCCGGGTTCTACGCGGGGCGGACCCACAGTATCATCCCGGTGGAGGATTGTGTGCTGGGGGTTCCGGTGAATCGGGAGATCCTGGCGTGCGTGCTGGGATATATGGAGGAGTTTCATGTCTCCCCCTATGACGAGAAAGCGCACCAGGGGCTGGTGCGCCATGTGCTGATCCGGTACGGCTTCCGGACGGAAGAGATCATGGTCTGCCTGGTGGTCAACGGGACGTCGCTTCCAGAGGAGGAAGCGCTTGCCACGCGGCTGGCGGCTATCCCAAAGATGACCAGTATCACCTTGAACGTCAATCAGGAGAAGACCAATGTGATCATGGGGAAAAAGCTGCGGGTGCTGTGGGGGAAAGGCTATATCACCGATGAGATCGGAGACGTGAAATATCAGATCTCTCCCCTTTCCTTCTACCAGGTGAACCCAGTGCAGACGGAGAAACTCTACGGAACAGCGCTGGAATATGCAGGGCTGAAAAAAGGAGAAGACACCGTGGTCTGGGATCTGTACTGTGGGATCGGAACCATCTCCCTCTTCCTTGCCAGGAAGGCGGGGCAGGTATACGGGGTGGAGATCGTGCCGCAGGCAGTGGAGGACGCAAGGAACAACGCCAGGATCAACGGGATCACCAATGCCAGGTTCTACGTGGGCAAGGCGGAGGAAGTGCTGCCGGGGTATTATGCCGATTATGAGAAGGAGCACGGGCAGCAGGCCCGGGCGGATGTGATCGTGGTGGATCCGCCGCGGAAAGGCTGTGATGAGGCCCTGCTGGAGACCATTGTGAAGATGGAACCTGAAAAGGTGGTGTATGTAAGCTGCGACCCGGCCACGCTGGCAAGGGATGTGAAGTATCTGCGGGGAAATGGATATGAAGTCCGGAGGGTAAGGGCGGTGGATATGTTCCCGCATACCGTGCATGTGGAGACGGTAGTACTGCTTTCCCACAAAAAACCTGACAGCACAATCAGCGTAAAAGTGGAGTTTGGCGAGGGAGAGGGCAAAGTGCCGCTTGATAATATCGCTAAAAGAGCTGAGGCGTACAAGCCGAAAGAGCGAGTTACCTACAAAATGATAAAGGAATACATAGAAGCTAAATATGGCTTCAAGGTACATACTGCTTATATAGAGGAGGTAAAGAGAAGTTTGGGCTTGCCAATGTATGATGCCCCTAATGCGGTAGAAGAATTGAAACAGCCGAGAAAACATCCGACAGCAGAGAAGGTGGAAGCGATAAAGGGTGCTTTGAGATATTTTGGGGTTATTTAGAGTAGGTGCTATAGAGGGGAAAGATTTTATAACTAAGGAGGAGGGATATTAAAATGGATCTAATAATGCAAGTAGATAAGCATCTTTCGTCTGCACCAATATCTAAACATGAAGATACGTTATCCTGTTCTTCTGTAATCGATTTTCTTAGTGGATTAAGTGATACCATTCAGAACATATGGTGGCTTGTTTTACTTATATTTACGGTACTTGTTCTTATAGTTTCGCTTTTCTCAATTCGGAGAAAGGCCAATAAGTATACCAATAAGCAGATAAATCATCTGATTAAAGACGGAAAATATATTCCAGGCGTTTTTGTAGAGTTAAACGAAAGCAAAGAGATATTGAGGTATTTTATTCATAGAAAGAGATGGAAAAAACGGTTAGTTCAAAATTTTAACTTTGTATATGATAATGCTTATGGTGACATTTTGAGAAAAGCATATAAGAATCCAAATATATGCTATAAGCTTAGTAGGAAAACTTCGTTAAAAAAAATTGAAAGAGTAACGAAATCGGCATTGGATTTACATAATAACTTCAATAGGTCTAAAGTGGAGTTCAAGTCGGACTATAAAGAATCACAATTTCTTTTTGAAATATTGCATTATCCTTATACGGATATATTAAGGAACATATACCAATGTAGTAAGTCTGCTAATAGGAAGTATTTTATCCTTACTGGTAGCGCGGGAAATGGTAAAACGAATTTACTATGTAGTATTAGTGAATTATTGATGAACCTTAAGGAACCCATTATATTTTTAAATGCTAGGGATATTGAGGGAGATGTTTTATCGTTTTTATTTTGTGAATTAAAACTACCAGATATATATAAGAAGTATAAAAATATATATCTTTCTCTGGTAAATTTACTGTTGATTATTCAGCATAAACATCTTTTTATAATTATTGATGCAATAAATGAAAATGATAGCGATGGATTTGGTAGCAATATCACTGAATTTATTAATGAAATTACTAGATATAGTAGGATAAATATTATTGTGTCTTGTAGAAATGAGTATTATAAAGAACGTTTTAGAAAACAACTTGTAGAAAATGTTGATATTCTAGCATTTGAATTTGACTTAAAGGAGCAACATTATACGCTTGTTGCTATTAATCAGATTATTAGAGCCTACAGCAAATTTTTCAATTATGGTGGAAATATTGCACCTACCGTGCGAAACACGCTTAGTAAACAACTATTATTGTTGCGTATATTTTTTGAAGTTAATAAAGGCAGTAATGTTGATGTATTTACGATTCGGAAACATGAAATATACGCCCAGTATATTGAAGTAGTAAAACGGAATAGTGGAGAATATATTGTGCAAGTGCTTGACGCAGTGACAGACTTCATGATAGAAAATGAGAATTATGATGAACTTGGTATATCTGATTTGGAAAAGGTAGGAATTACTTCAGATGTGATAAAAAAGGCAGTAGAGAGTAGCATTCTTCTTAGTAAGAAACTGATTTCTCATGAAGGGACGATTGCCAAAAACGAGAATGAAGTTTTATATTTTGTTTTCGATGAAATGAGAGATTATTATTTAGCGCGACGAATCTTATTAAGAAATATTTCGGCAGATAATGTAAATGGAGAAGCAGTTCTGGAAAAATTAAAGCAATTAAGAGCAACTGGTGCATCTTGTGAAGAGGGCGTTATTCATTATTGCTATATGTTTTTTAGAACGGATGAGGTGGTTGACAAATTAGGGCAGACGGCAACAATATGTAATTCAATTCTTGATTTATATCGTATACCAGAAGGTAGAGAAAGAAAGTCATATTGGCATATGCATCACCGAGAAGAATTTCAAAATTTAGGTTTAAGGATCATTTTAACATCTGGTATTGAATTATCAGATTTTGAAATTTCTTATATTCAAGATTGTTTAAGAAAAGATCCATATGAAGATGGCGGAATACTTTTTGATACAATGTTGGATGGAACAGTATATGGTGGAATATACAATCTTGACATCTATTTGGAAATCTTGTTTGGGTTAAAAAATAAAGATGCAATACTTAATGCATTTGATAAGATTAATGCACGTAATAATAGGGACGATCGTTTTATTCCAGAAGATTTTATCCAATATTATATGACGCTGGAAAATCCGGAAAATAAATTGCAGATTCAAAAGATTGCAGAATTATATCTGTTATGTTTTGAATTATATGATGTAGAAGTGCAGGAAAAACTCGAAGACTTTTTCTACAATTTGCCTACACATGATAAAGTTCAAAGTGAGATGATTTTAAAAATGAGAGAGGCTTGTGGTCTAGAGGTAAGTGATTATGAATGAAACATCATGTTATAAGGTGCATGGGAGGATTTATTTCCGTCAAAAGGATGTACCATCTAAAAAGAAAGTAATGAAAACTCTGGGAGTAAAGAAAAAAACGTTTGCCGGAAATATGATTTCTAGAATGTATGATTATTATTTCCAAGGTGCAATAAACTTTAGGAGGGAATATAGAAAGTACTACCGAAAAGAATTTTGTTCTGTGGAGAAATTTATAGAAGAACATTTTAATATTGAATGTGACAATGCTAAAAAGTTGGCTGAAGGTAATTATTCTATGAAAGAGTGCTCGCGTCGTTCCATTGAAAGAAATATAGAAACACTTAATTATGATGAACATTTTAAAAATGCTTTTTCAAAAGCGGTAGGAGGATTGGAAGATGAAGATCAGGATGGGGTTTATTACGAATAGTTCTTCTACTAATTTCCTTATTATATCCAAAGAGGAATTAACGGAAGATTATTTGTTTAAGAAATTAGGTTTTGTTCAGGGTGGTATTCTGGAAGAACAAGGGCGACTATTATGTAATAGTATAATGGACGCTATTAATGGCGGGTTACGATATTATGATTATGATACACCTAATTACGAATCAATAAAAGAAGTTTTTGGTAATAAATCAGCAATGCTATTTAAAAGAAAAGAAGGTTATCATGCATACTGGGGATACACAAGTAGTGATGATTCACCGATAACACAGTTTTTCACAACAGATAGTTTTGAAATAGAGGACAAGGACTTTTATCTTAATGGTAGAGCTTGTGTGTGGTAAAGATGATTATTTATAAGGATGAAGTTTTTGACTTTTTTGAAATTTTTAACGAAGATAATGGCACTTTATTTCGAAGTGATACAAATGGTGTTGATCCAGTGATGAGATCATTTCCAGAATTACTTGATGTAGGAATCATGGGACATTGCGATAGTGGTGAATATTGCAGGAGGGCGGGCATCGATTGCTATCAAAAAGGTGCTACAGTAAATGCTCCGCATATGTCATATGATAGTTTTCTTAAGATTGTGGAACAAGCAACTGGTAAAACTTTTCAAATTGCATTAGGTGGTGCTGGAGATCCCAATAAACATCCTCGATTTGAAGATATATTAAAATCTTGTAGAGCATATCGAATTGTTCCTAATATGACAACGAGTGGTTTCCTTATGACGGATAATGAAGTTAAATTGATAAAAAAGTACTGCGGTGCAGTTGCAGTATCGTGGTATTCACGTTTAATAGATGGAAAAGAAAGTAATCAAGAAACGATAAATGCTGTAAAACAACTGGTAAAGTGTGGCTGTACTACGAATATTCATTATGTTGTATCGAAAGACACTATTGATGAAGCAATTATAAGGTTGGAGAATGATTTGTTTCCAAAAGGAATTAACGCAGTTGTGTTTATTTTATATAAACCTGTGGGCAATGGCATAATAGAAAAAACATTGGAGAGTACGGATGGTCGAATTAAAAAATTTCTTTCTCTTGCAACGAAAATGAAGTATTCTTATAAAGTTGGATTTGATACATGTTTTACACCAGCAATATTACGATGGGCAGATACTGTTCCGAAAACTTGTATAGACGCTTGTGAGGCGGCAACTTTTTCTATGTATATAGATAGTCAAATGAATTGCTACCCTTGTTCGTTTGGTATATGGGATAAAAGTGTATCTGAGTCATTGAGTGATAAAACGTTGCGGGAAATTTGGTTAGGTAAAAAATTTGCTGCATTTAGAAATTGGAAGAAAGAAAAGTGTATTAATTGCAATCAACAGGTACTTTGTCAAGGTGGTTGTAAGATTAGAGCGAATATAGATTTGTGTTAAGAGATATAATTGAAAATTTAATCATTAGAGTACTTTCATGTGCCATTGTGCAAACTTATAGCAGAGAGATGATTAAGAAGTGAAGCGTAATAAGGAGGTGAATGAAATGGGAAAAAGAACAGAGATAGTCATGGACGAATATATTGATGTTTTGGAAACGATAAAAGAACGGATTACGCAAGCGCAGTATCAGGTAATGACAAATGCAAATGTTGAACGCAATATTTTGTTTTGGAATATCGGGAATGTAATTCTCCAATACAGCAAATGGGGAAATAAATTTGTTGAAACGTTATCAAAAGACTTGAGAATGACTTATCCTGATAGAGAAGGATATTCCGTTAGAAATCTTAATTATATGAAACAGTTTGCGCG
>NZ_DBGCJQ010000105.1:0-8461 GCF_048354975.1 Massilistercora timonensis
ACCACGTCCCAGATTGAAAAAACCCTGTCCCTTTTTGATCATCTTGCGTCAAATCCGCTCTCTTGCTCCAGCGGGATATCCTTGGTATCGATCCAGTCGATGGTAATGAACGGATTGTGGTTTAGCCCTTCCATCAGCTTGTAGATCAAAGCCTCCCGGCCCTGCACTTCCAGAAGAACAGTTCCGTCCCACTGATTCTCCACCCAGCCGGTCAGTCCCAGCGACCGTGCCAGATGTTTTGCCGTATACCGGAACCCTACCCCCTGCACTCTGCCGTAGAAAGTCATCCGTTTTCTGATGTCTGCCATTCTCCTGCCCTTCTTCCTTACATAAACGCCATATCAAACAGAGAGAGCTGATCGTCCCTTGCGGAAGTCACTTCCCGCTCTGTAAGGATCTCGTCTCCTCTAAGATGTCCGATCAAAAGAGGGGAGTTGTGATCATGCTGCTCATATTTCCTGTCCGCTCCTTCCTGCCCGCTCACCGCATAACAGTAGCGGCAGCCGTTGATACAGGTGTCATACATCCCTACATCTATGCTCTCCACGCAACCGCAGGCTTTCCGCTGGCCTTTGTCTTTCTTTAAGTCCAGCCGGTATCCCGCCAGCTTCTCAAGCTGCTCCCGGTCAATACAGGCTCCCTGACGGATTCCATATCTCGTCAGATCCATTTCCTCTGCGCAGGTATAAACCGGCAGATCATATTTCCCGGCGATCCGTCCGATCCCTTCTGCCAGCGTAAAGATCTCTTCCGGCTCCAGCTCCCGGCAGGCGCTTCCCCGATATTCGTCCACAAAACTGATCACACAGCGGTCCGCCGCCTTATGAAGCCATTCGCACATCATTTCAAAATGCTCCAGATGATAGGAAATGGTATACTTCTCCGACAAAAGAAGCGGATCGAACCTCCAGTTCATCCGCTCTTTTCCCAGCCGCTGGCTCAAGAGCAGAAATGTGGCCATCGCCTCCTCTACATCCGGAACGCCAGGCTCCAGATCCTTCCCATAATCCGTAATGGTATACTGGAAACAGTACCGGTAACCCATGGCGTCCAGTTCCCGCAGATACGGAAGCAGCGGCTCCGGATTTTTGGTCCAGAAAACAATCCCGTCCACCACTTCCGGCGACAGACGGATCCTGCTTACTTTTCTGCGGTTGTACGGATTGGGGACCAGTACCTCGCCCTCTCTCAGCCGGTTCATAAACCACTGAGAATACAGCGCCGGGATGTCGGTCCTTCTGCTCGCGCTGATGATCATGTCCCACTCCTGTCTTCAAGTGGGGACGTGGTATTTTCAAAAATACCACGTCCCAGATTGAAAAAACCCTGTCCCTTTTTATATTATCCGAAATTCTTCCGGATCAGCCGGCAGTATTCTTCATACGCCGGAACTCCTTTAAATCCATCGTTCAGGGCGTCCCTTACTCCCTTGTAATACCAGCCGATGGTGGCTTTATCCTTCATCCGGAAGCGGTTCCACAATTCTTCTCCCGCCACCGGATAATCCCGGTCAATATCCCGCATATTGGAGAGCTTGTCCGCAAGGCCGATCATCTGCACTTCTCTGGGGGCTGTGCGGATGTATTCGATGGTGGCCCGCTTGCGCTCCATCCAGGTCCTGGACTTATCTTCACTCTCCCTGGCAACCATATAGGCCACACGCTCCGAGAATTCCTGGGCCAGGATCCTCTGAGTGACCCCCTCGCAGTCCTCAATGGTGTCATGAAGCACTGCCGCGCTGATCACCTCCTCGTCCTTGGTCATGGTGGAAACGATATCCCCAACCTCAATAGGATGGACGATATACGGCCTCTTGGTCCCTTTGCGGAACTGTCCCTCGTGCGCCTTCGTCGCAAATTCGATTGCCTTGTCGATCATATTCATCTTCCTCTTTTTGTAACCTCCCGAAGTGTTACCTGAGTGATGGTTGACTATCATCTTTAATATATAAATCATACCATCTCCTACTTTAAATAGCAATGATTGTCCGTTATAATTATAATGTCAGGGTCCGGAGAGATCTCTTTTCTCCGGACCACAGATAAAGGAGGTACATTCATGGCGCGAAAAACCATTCTCATCACCGGCTCTTCCCGGGGCATCGGGCGAAGCATCGCCCTTCTCTTTGCCTCCCGGGGATACCATGTATTTCTCAACAGCCATTCTTCCCTGGAAGCCCTGGAGCAGGTCCGGGAAGAGATTGAGCGGCAGGGCGCAGGCGTCTGCACCCTGACCCCCGGAGATGTGGGAGATCCCGGAGACGTAGCGCGCATATTTCAGAAAATAAAAGAAACCTGCGGTCACCTTGATATCCTGGTGAACAACGCAGGTATCGCCCACATCGGGCTTCTTACCGATCTTGACAACCCACAGTGGGACCGGATCATCCGCACCAACCTTTCCTCTGTATTCTACTGCTGCCGGGCCGCTGTCCCCGGCATGGTGGCAAAGAAACAAGGCGCCATCATCAACATTTCTTCTATGTGGGGCACCTCCGGCGCTTCCTGTGAAGTTGCCTACTCTGCCTCCAAAGCCGGAGTCCACGGCCTGACCCGGGCGCTTGCCAAAGAGCTTGCTCCCAGCAACATCCCGGTGAACGCCATTGCCTGCGGCGTCATCGACACGGAGATGAATCATCAGCTTGACGAAGAGGAGCGGGCCGCGCTGGAAGAAGACATTCCCATGGGACGTTTCGGCACTCCCGACGAGATCGCCCAGATCGTCTGGGATGTGGCCACCGCCCCCTCCTACCTGACCGGGCAGATCATCGGGGCCGACGGGGGATACCTGTAAAAAATCCCCCCTCTCCATTTATCAATCCAAAAGAAAGAAGTGATCTACATTGACAACCATACAGACACAGGAAAACCCTCTGGGATATAAACCAATCCCTTCCCTTTTAAAATCATTTGCCATCCCAAGCATCATCGCCATGCTGGTAAGTTCGCTCTACAATATCGTAGACCAGATCTTCATCGGCCAGGGCGTGGGATATCTGGGAAATGCAGCAACCAACGTCTCGTATCCTCTCACCACCATCTGTCTTGCCATCTCCCTTCTCATCGGCATCGGGAGCGCCTCTCAGTTCTCCCTTTACCTGGGAGCAGGCGAGCAGAAGAAGGCAGAATCCGTAGTGGGAAACGGGATCGCCATGATGCTCACATTCGGCATCCTCTATGCGGTACTGATCGAAGTGTTCCTCCATCCCCTTCTGCTGGCATTCGGCGCCACACCGGCCAATCTCTCCTATGCGGAGACCTACTCCCGGATCATCGCCCTTGGCATGCCTTTCCAGGTGGTCACCACCAGTATGAGTAACCTGATCCGGGCGGACGGAAGCCCCCGGTATTCCATGACCTGTATGCTGATCGGCGCCATTGCCAACACCATCCTGGATCCCATCTTCATTTTCATTTTTGATCTGGGTGTGGCAGGAGCCGCCTGGGCCACCATTATCGGCCAGTTCCTCTCCTTCCTGGCAGCCATCGCCTATATCCGCAGGTTTAAGACGGTGGAAGTACGGCTTTCCGATGTGCGCCTGAACCTTCAGGAAACCCTCCGGACTGCTGCCCTGGGGATGAGCAACAGCCTGAATCAGGTAGGGATCACATTGGTGCAGATCGTGCTGAACAACTCCCTTACCTACTACGGCGCTCTCTCGGAATACGGCACGGATATCCCGCTGGCAGCCTGCGGCATCGTCATGAAGACCAACGCCATCCTTCTGGCGGTGATCATCGGCATCTCCCAGGGCTCCCAGCCCATCATTGGCTTTAATTACGGGGCAAGGCAATTTGACCGGGTGCGGGGCACCTACCGGCTGGCCATCACCTGCAACCTGGTGATCTCCACCATCGGTTTCCTTTTGTTCCAGTTCTTCCCCTACCAGATCATTTCCCTGTTCGGCACGGGAGACGCCATGTATTACGAATTTGCCATCCGCTTTATGCGCACCTTCCTCTTCATGGTCATCATCAACGGCGTGCAGCTTCTGTCCTCCAATTTCTTCGCCGCCATCGGCAAGCCCCTCAAGGGACTGGTCCTCTCCATGACGAGACAGGTCTTCTTCCTGATCCCGCTGGTGCTGATCCTGCCCCTGTTCTTTGGCCTGGACGGCATTCTGTATTCCGGGCCGGTGGCAGACTTCATCGCCTTCCTGGTGAGCGTGATCCTGATCCGGAGAGAAATGCACAAAATGCAGTCATAAATTTAATTGGGGACGTGGTATTTTTAAAAATACCACGTCCCCAATTAAATTTAATCGATAGGTAATTGCAGAAGTTTCCAGCTTCTCCTAATCATCTCCGGATCATCCAGGGAATTCTCGATCACCACGCTGCGCTCCCTGGGTTCCTCCCACAAAAGGCCCTGCTCCAGGAGCCGGCGCCGCAGTTCCGCAGCCGTCCCCAGGCTCCCGTCGATCAGATCGATCTTGCGTTCTCCAAGGAATTTCCGCAGATATCTCCGCAGGAAAGGATAATGGGTGCAGCCCAGCACAATAGTCTCTGTATCCTCTGTCAGATAGGGAGTCAGATGTTCCCGGAAATAAGCCTCCAGCGTATCTCCATCCAGTTCTCCGTGTTCCACAAATTCCATCAGCCCTTCACAGGGAACCGGAACCACTTCTTTTCCATTTCTGTAGCGCTCCAGCAACTTGTGGAATTTCTCCTGGCGGATAGTCATAGGCGTTGCCATCACCAGGATTCTTCCCCCGTGATTATGCTCCACCGCCGGCTTCACCGCCGGTTCGATCCCCACAATGGGAAGCTGTGGATAAGCAAGCCGAAGCTTTGCCACCGCCGCACTGGTCGCTGTATTGCAGGCGATAGCCAGTCCCTTGATCCCCCTCTCCAGCAGCATTTCCACCACCTGGAAGGTCAGCCGCCGGATAGTCTCCTGATCCTTGACCCCATAGGGGGCGTTCCTGGAATCTCCATAATAGATAAAATCGTCATAGGGCATGATCCGCAGGGCTTCCTTCAGGACACTTAAGCCCCCCAGCCCGGAATCCATAAATCCTATGGGCAGATTCTTTTTCTCCACGTTTCTTACTTCCTTTCCTCGCCCCGCCAGCAGGGGCTGCAGTCACTCTGCGTTTTATCATACCGGGATTAGCCGGAAAAATCAAGTTTTTACCATGGAAATCTTGACATCCCTCAGGTTCTCTGATACCATATGGACGAAAAATATAAGAAATGAAATTTGCCGCCGGGCAATCAGCGTTGAACCTTGTATCCATAGGCCTTAGAGGATACAGATTTGGCGCTTTTTTTGTGAACGGCAAGACAAAACAAATGAGAAAGAGAGGGAACAATACATGGAATGGATCTTCTTATTTGCAGCCGGACTTCTGGAGGTATTCTGGTCTACCTGCCTGAAGCTTTCGGAGGGCTTCAGCGTGATAAAATTCTCCATTCTCACAGTGATCGGCATGATCTTCAGCTTCCTGTTCCTGGCACAGGCCACCAAGACTCTGCCTCTTGGCACCTCCTACGCCATCTGGACCGGCATCGGCGCACTGGGCGCAGTTATTGTAGGAATCCTGCTTTTTAAAGAATCCTGCAGCCCCGTTCGCCTGCTTTTCGTGGCATTTCTCCTGGTCGGGATCATCGGGCTTAAGGCTACCTCCGGCCATTAGATTCAAAAAGGGACAGGGTATTTTCAATCTGGGACGTGGTATTTTCGAAAATACCACGTCCCCACTTAAACGCGCAGCCGAATAAGGCCGCCTTTCTCCTCATATCCGGTATCCCACAATTCCTTCAGGGAAAATTCTTCCGCCTCTCCATAGGTAGCGGTCTTGATCCTCAAATCTTCTTCCAGATCCTCATACCCAACCAGCAGAAACCAGTGCCAGGTATAATCCTTAAACTGCTTCACATCCTGGTGGCGAAGGAGAAGGCAAGGCACCGGCATCCTATGGTCGATCTGCTCCATAATAAGGGTTCTGGCCTCGTCCACATTTCTCTCTCCGTCAAAAATATCCATATCGATCTGGATCTGGCTTCCGGTCTTCTCATTTATATCCCGGATATATTTCTCAAATCCATCAATAAACCACTGGGGGTTCTTCACGCCCCCTACCCGCGGCCGGATATAGGGCTTCATGATCTGGCTGAAATCTTTATAATCCTGAATAGACAACGAATCCACATCAAAGGGATACAACTCTTTCAATCCCAGAAACCGGGCAAAATAAATACAGCAGTCGCAGGCCGTAGCCGCCCCGCAGCCGCCCATATTCATCACAATATTGGTAAACCAGTCCTGGTTTCCGCCAAATGCCCCTTCAATCCTGAAATACGGGATCTCCTTCCACATCCTTCTCATCACCCTATCCGTCTTAAAATTTGCCGCCCTCAGATCAGGCCATAGTGCAGCAGCGCCTTCTTGATCCCGTCCCGTTCCACCTTATCTGTAACATATTCTGTATAAGGATCCAGCACTGGATCATGATCCCCCATGGCGATCCCATGGCCGCCATACCGAAACATAGGAAGATCATTGGCGCTGTCCCCCACCACATAGATCTCATCCCGATCCAGTCCCAGATACTCCTGCATATACGCGATCGCCGTGGCCTTGGAATATTGCTTCTGGACACACTCATACGTTCCTCCACCTCTGTCGATAGGATCAATGTCTGGTCCAAGCAAATGAAAAAAACGCTGCCTGTCACTTTTCTCATCGGTATAGACAAAGAATTTATCATATAAGAAATCCCGTTCCTCTATGCACTTTTCTTTGCCAACGCCCAGCTCCATAATATACCTTTTCGAATCTTCCAGATCTTTAAACCGGGAGGGCAGACCGGAAAAATACACATTGTCCGTCCCTTCCAGAAACCCCTCGATATCGCAGACCTTCATTGCCTCAATCAGTTCAAGTCCGCGCTCAAAAGGAATCTTGCTTTCCAGCAACAACTGGTCGTGATAGATCAGATAGGTCCCGCAGCCACACAACAGACCGTCAAATCCAAAGGCTGCCACAGCGGCCGGAAGGCAGCAAAGGGTCCGTCCGGTATTGATAAAAATCTTATGTCCATTTGCCCGGGCGCTGCTCAATGCTTCTCTGGCGCTTTCCAGAATTCCTCCCGTATATTCACTGATCAGAGTCCCGTCAATATCAAAAAACAGTGCTGCCATAGTTCCTCCTGTGTTCACAAATCTTCCTTATAGATGATACACAAAAAAAGGCCAAAACACAAGTCCTGCGCTCTTTACGACAAAAACGCAGCCGGCATCTCACCACGGGACTTTTCCCGCCGACTGCCGGCTGCATCTTATTCCTATCTTATCTTCCTGCTCTTTCTTATGCCGCGCTGGCGCTCCCAGATCTTGCGCCGCCCTGGCAGAGCTGCTGGAATTCCCTGAGCTTCTGCCTGGCTTCCGGGCTTAGATTCCTGGGAACCTGAACCTCGATCTTCACATACTGATCCCCATGAATAGAAGGATCTTTCATGGAAACAATGCCCTTGCCTCTCAGCCGGATCTTACTCCCCGACTGGGTGCCTTCCCTGATCTTACACAGCACATTTCCATAAATGGTCTGCACCGTGGCTTCCCCTCCAAGAGCCGCTGTGGTAAACGGGATCCGCAGCGTAGTATAAAGATCCATCCCTTTCCGCTCAAACCCAGGTTTCTCCCCTGCGGTAACCCGCAGCAGAAGATCCCCCGGCTCTCCGCCGCCCATACCCGGGTGGCCTTTGCCTTTCAGCCGGATGGTCTTGCCGCTCTCGATCCCTGCCGGGATCTTCACCTGAAGAGACTGAACACTTCCGTCAGCGCCATTCTCCAGATGGATCACCTTTTCACAGCCAAAGGCGGCCTCGTCAAAGGTAACGGAAATATCCGCGTGAAGATCCTCTCCCCTGCGCCGGTAACCGCGCCGGCCAAAGCTGTCCCCGAATATGTCTCTGAAAAGATCGTCCATATCGCCGCCTTCAAAGTGGAATTCCTGATAACCGCCATTGCTTCCGGATCTCTGGCCGCTCCAATACCTCTGGCCATCTCGCGGATCCTGACCTCCCCAGGCGCCCTGGCTGCCGTCAAATGCGGCATGACCAAACTGGTCGTACAGCTTCTTCTTTTCCTGGTCGCTGAGTACATTATAAGCCTCTGTGACCTCCTTGAACTTCCGCTCTGCCTCCGCATCGCCCGCGTTGGTGTCCGGATGATACTTCTTCGCTAATTTTCTATATGCTTTTTTGATCGCCCCGGCGTCCGCGTCCCTGCCTACCCCCAGGACATCATAGTAATCTCGTTTCTGTGTCATATTATCACCACCTGTTCTACATGTAATATAACACTCATTTCCAGTTCTGTCAATACAATCTGTGAATCACATGTTCTATAATGACTTAAACTTTTCTCTCCTTTGAATATACAAACTCTTCATATTTCTCAATCGTGAGAGGTTTGGAAAACAGATACCCCTGCGCCTCCTTACAGCCTGCTTCCCG
>NZ_DBGCJQ010000106.1:0-5002 GCF_048354975.1 Massilistercora timonensis
CTGACAGTGCCGGCCTTCTTCACCTCTGGGGTTGCTTTTTTTGTTGCCATGATAATTCCTCCTCAATCCTCTAAAGCTTACCGCTTTAGCTGTGAACTATTATAGCACCTTTCCCTTAAAATGCAACTTTCCGCCCTATTTTCAACGATTTGCCTGTAAATCGCCGGTTTTTCCCGCTAATTTCGTTAAAATTTCAACAACTCCAGCGCCATCCCCGCCGCCATGCCGGTCGCCACAAGAAGACCCAGCAGTTTCAGGTTCTCCCTTCTGCTCTCGTTCATCTTAAAAAGGACAATCAGCCCCACCCCTGCTCCGGTGCACAGGCCGGCCATCACAGAGGCAAAGGAAATGGCCCCGCTTAAATAAAGCTGGGTGAGCATCACAGAGGCCGCGCAGTTGGGGATCAGCCCTACCACCGCCGCCGCAAGGGGCTGCACCGGGGTGTCCCCCAGTAGAAATGTGGAAAGCTGGCGGATCCCAAAGACTTCAATCACCAGGTTCAGGATCACTGTAAAAACAAAGAGATAGAGGAAGATCCGCACCGTGTGGTTCAAAGCCGGCCGCAACAGACCGGCTCCCGCCTTATGGCAGCCGCAGTGATGGCACAGCTCCCCCACTTCCTTGGGCTCTTCGATCCGACCCCGAAGCACAAGATCTGTCACATATCCCGCCAGAACAGCGATCAGGATCTTACCTGCCAGAAGAGGCAGCACCTCCCCCGCGCTCCCCGGGTTCCCAAGAAGGATCAGCACCGCTTCATCCGAAGTGGCCACAAACACCGCCAGCAGAGTCCCCGGAGAAATGACGCCCCCGGCATACAGATTGGCCGCGATCACGGAGAATCCGCACTGAGGGATACAGCCCACAAGAGCCCCTGCAACCGGCCCGGCCTTTCCCACTCTTGCAAGCCCCCTGGCCAGCTTCCGGGAACCGTGGTGCTCCAGCGCCTCGATCAGAAGGAACGCCGCAAATAAAAAGGGAAGCATTTTCAAACAATCCACGCCTGCGTGAACACAGGCGTGGAATAAGGTTTCTATGATCAGGTCCATTTCTTATCTAGCCTACTTTCTCTCGTCATTTTCCCGGCGGATCTATGCCCGGTACATCATCTCCAGAAGATCCACCGTCCCCTCAAGGCCCAGCCTGCTCACATTCAGGAGGACCTGATGGGCCTCGATACTGCCCCACTCCATGCCGGTGTGGGATTCATAGTAGTACCGCCGCTCCCGGTCGATGCGCTTGATCTTCTCCGCCGCCTTACGCTCTGACATATCATACCTCTGGGCGATCCGCCGGATCCGGTCCTCCCGGTCCGCGCAGATAAATACGTTGATCAGTCCCGGATACTCCCGCAGCACATAGTCTCCGCAGCGCCCCACGATCACGCAGGGACCCCGGTCCGCCAGCTTCCGTATGATCTCGGACTGCAGCGCGTAGACCTGCTCTGTCAGCGGCTGGGTATAATCATCCGCCGCACTCCCGGTGCGCTGGATCGGCGCCAGCACATAGCCCTCCAGGAAGCTGTTCAGGGTGGTCTCATCCACCGCCTGGGCTGTCTCCTCCCGGATATCCAGCTTCTCCGCCACCATCCGGACCAGGTTGTTGTCATAGAGCGGAATATTAAGCCTGGTGGCCAGGCAGTTTCCGATCTCATGGCCGCCGCTTCCAAATTGTCTGCCGATGGTAATGATCTTGTGCTCTGTCATAGGAATCCCTCCTTTTCTATCCCAGATGACATAAGGTTTACGGGTTCCTCTTCTGTTTCTATTATAGCCTGTTTTCGCCGAAAAGGGAATCTAGTCCTCTGCCTCTTCCACCAAAAATCCTTTTCCCGCCAACATTTTCCCGATCATATCCAGTGTCTCTTCCCGGTCTGCCCGGATCTCATGATAGTGATATCCAGAGGTGATGTTTTTCAGCGGACTGGACTTTCCGCTGCGCAGTTCTTCCAGAAAATCCTGTACGCGACGCCTGGAATCAACCCCCAGATGCGCCTCCAGCCGGCCGTATACCTTATGATTGACCACAACATTTTCCACACAGCCCCCAAGATCTACAATACTGAGCAATTCATCCTCCAGCTGCTCATCTGTATGGCACACCTTGAAAACCCGGACTGCCGGTCTTTCCTTCTGCAGAAGGATATACCCCCGGTTTGTAGAGAAAATCTCATGGCCTGACGCCCGGATAAGAGCGATATCCTGCACGATCACCTGACGGCTGACCCCATAGAACTCTGCCAGCGCCCTTGCCGCCACAGGCGCTTTCGCCTGGCGGATCCTCTCAAGGATTCCTTCGCGTCTTTCTTCCCCTGTCATAGTATTTCCCACCTCCTGCTGATCCTGATCCAAAATACAGGACAGAAAGGTCCGCCGGGTAATCCCCGCGGACCTTTCCTTTATCTCCCCATCTGGGAAATTTTAAACTTATTTGCTTGCGATCGCTGCCTGTGCCGCTGCCAGTCTTGCAACCGGTACACGGAACGGTGAGCAGGATACATAGTCAAGTCCGATGCTGTTGCAGAACTCAACAGAGCTCGGGTCTCCGCCGTGCTCGCCGCAGATACCTACGTGCAGAGCCGGGTTAACCGGTTTGCCAAGTTCGATGGCCATCTTCATCAGCTTGCCTACGCCTGTCTGATCCAGTTTCGCAAACGGATCGTTCTCGAAGATCTTGGCATCATAGTAAGCGTTCAGGAACTTGCCTGCGTCGTCACGGGAGAAGCCGAAGGTCATCTGAGTCAGGTCGTTGGTACCGAAGCAGAAGAAGTCAGCTTCTTTAGCGATCTCGTCAGCGGTAAGAGCCGCTCTCGGGATCTCGATCATGGTACCTACTTCGTATTTCAGGTCGCTGCCTGCTGCCGCGATCTCTTCGTCTGCAGTCTCAACAACGAATTTCTTCACGTACTTCAGCTCTTTTACTTCGCCTACCAGCGGGATCATGATCTCCGGCTTGATGGTCCACTCCGGATGAGCCTTCTGTACTTTGATAGCCGCGCGGATGACAGCTCTTGTCTGCATCTTGGCGATCTCCGGATAAGTAACTGCCAGACGGCATCCACGGTGACCCATCATCGGGTTGAACTCGTGCAGGCCGTCGATAATCGCTTTGATCTGCTCAACAGTCTTGCCCTGAGCGTCGGCCAGTTTCTTGATGTCCTCTTCATCGGTAGGAACGAACTCGTGAAGCGGCGGATCCAGGAAACGGATGGTTACCGGATTTCCTTCCAGAGCCTCGTACAGCGCCTCGAAGTCTCCCTGCTGATAAGGCAGGACTTTCTCCAGGGCTTTCTCTCTCTCTTCCTCGGTCTCGGAACAGATCATCTCGCGGAATGCGTCGATCCTGCCCTCGCCAAAGAACATATGCTCGGTACGGCAAAGGCCGATACCCTCAGCGCCAAGCTCAACGGCCTTCTTCGCGTCAGCCGGTGTATCTGCATTGGTACGAACCTTCATGGTGCGGTACTTGTCCGCCCACTCCATGATCCGTCCGAACTCACCTGCGATAGTAGCGTCTACAGTCGGGATAATGCCGTCGTAGATGTTACCGGTGGTTCCGTCGATGGAGATAGCGTCTCCCTCATGGAACTCCTTACCGCCCAGTGTGAATTTCTTATTTGCCTCATCCATTACGATGTCGCCGCATCCGGATACGCAGCACTCTCCCATACCACGGGCAACAACGGCTGCGTGAGAGGTCATACCACCACGAACGGTCAGGATACCCTGCGCGCTCTTCATACCGGTGATGTCCTCCGGAGAGGTCTCCAGACGAACCAGGATCACCTTCTCGCCTCTTTCTGCCCACTCTACTGCATCGTCAGCGGTGAAGACAACCTTACCGCAGGCAGCTCCCGGGGAAGCGCCAAGGCCCTTGCCCATCGGAGTAGCGGCCTTCAGAGCAGCTGCGTCGAACTGCGGGTGAAGCAGAGTGTCAAGGTTACGGGGATCGATCATAGCTACAGCCTCTTCCTCAGATCTCATTCCCTCGTCTACCAGGTCACATGCGATCTTCAGAGCAGCCTGAGCGGTTCTCTTACCGTTACGTGTCTGCAGCATGTACAGTTTGCCGTGCTCTACGGTAAACTCCATATCCTGCATGTCTCTGTAGTGTGTCTCCAGAGTCTTGCAAACATCTACGAACTGCTTGAAAGCCTCCGGGAATTTCTCTTCCATCTCGGAGATGTGCATCGGAGTACGAACACCTGCAACAACGTCCTCGCCCTGTGCGTTGGTCAGGAACTCACCGAAAAGTCCGGTTGCTCCGGTGGCCGGGTCACGGGTAAATGCAACGCCTGTACCACAGTCATCGCCCATGTTACCGAATGCCATCATCTGTACGTTGACAGCGGTTCCCCAGGAATACGGGATATCGTTGTCACGACGGTATACATTTGCTCTCGGGTTGTCCCAGGAACGGAATACCGCCTTCACAGCGCCTACCAGCTGCTCTTTGGCGTCTGCCGGGAAATCAGTACCGATCTTCTCTTTGTACTCAGCCTTGAACTGTCCGGCCAGAGTCTTCAGATCCTCAGCGGTCAGCTCAACGTCCTGTGTTACGCCTTTTTCTGCTTTCATCTTGTCGATGAGCTCTTCGAAATATTTCTTGCCGACTTCCATAACAACGTCGGAGTACATCTGGATAAATCTTCTGTAGCAGTCCCAGGCCCAGCGCGGATTGCCGGAAGCCTCTGCCAGCGCCTCTACAACTTCCTCGTTAAGACCCAGGTTCAGGATGGTGTCCATCATACCAGGCATGGAAGCTCTTGCTCCGGAACGTACGGAAACGAGAAGCGGATTCTCTTTGTCTCCGAATTTCTTTCCTGTGATCTCCTCCAGCTTCGCCATAGCCTCCATGATCTGACCCATGATCTCGTCGTTGATCTGTCTGCCGTCCTCATAGTACTGTGTACAAGCTTCTGTTGTAACAGTGAATCCCTGCGGAACCGGAAGACCGAGACCTGTCATCTCTGCAAGGTTCGCGCCTTTTCCACCAAGAAGGT
>NZ_DBGCJQ010000107.1:0-9625 GCF_048354975.1 Massilistercora timonensis
AGGAAGGCGTGGACGGACCGGGGATCGGAGAACAGGTGACCTTCTATCTCGACCGGGTTTATGAAGTCAAATATCTGGCGTTCAATCTGGGCAACTGGAGGTCCGGCGACTATTACAGAGAGAATCACCGTCCGCAGAGGTTGACGATCACAATGAACGGAAGGGAGACGCAGGTGGATTTCCCGGACGAGAAGACGAAACAATGGGTAGCGGTGGAGGAAGGCTGTGATACGTCCCTGATCACCATTACCATCGAGGATGTCTACTATGGGAGCAACCCTGACTGGGATGATACCTGTATCGCTGAAGTTGAGATCTACGGGGAGGATGCGGACTAGATGAAGGATCTCTGGAAGAAAAAAATATGGAGAAGGGCAGGGGTTTTGTGCCTTGCCCTTCTTCTGCTGACGGAAGCGGGCGGCTGCAGCCATTTCGGAGCGGCGTATGGAAAAATTTCCCAAGAGCAGGAGGCCAGGGAGGGGCTGTCCCTTCCCATTTCCATTCATCTGGATGAGATCTCTTACGTGAAGGCCGGCGAGGTGATCCCGGAAACCTGGCTGGACCTTAACGAACCGGAGAAGTATTTCCAGATCGCCGGGATCAGCGAGGAAGTCTATCAGGAGATCAACGGGAAGTCTTATCGGGAAAACGACCATATCGGCCTGGAGGACCTTCGCTATCTGAAGGTACTGCACTATAATTATGACCATGAGATCCAGGTGGGCGAGCTGATCGTCAACCGGCGGATCGCGGAGGACTGTCGGAAGATTTTCCTGGAACTGTTCCGGAAGGAATATGAGATCGCCTCCATGCGTCTCATTGACAAATTCTGGACGGGAAACGGTGTGGATTCGGATACCAATTCCATTGAGCACAACAATACCTCCGCGTTCAATTACCGGGTGGTGCCGGGGACGGATCATTTGTCCAATCATGCCAGAGGATACGCCATTGACCTGAATCCTATAGAGAATCCCTACGTGCAGTACAATGCCGCCGGAGAGATCGCGAAGTACTATAAGGATATGGAGAAATATCTGGACCGGGACGCAGGGCTTCCCCATATGATCACTCATGAGGACGAGGCGTATAAAGTGTTTTCCAGCTATGGATTTACCTGGGGCGGGGATTGGATCAGTTCCAAGGATTATCAGCATTTTGAGAAAAAGGATTTTTGACAGGGCGCAGGATCTGTATTAGAGTATAACCAGAAGTTTATAGATAAGGAGGAAATGAAAAATGGGATTTCAGGAAACAGATATTCACAGCTTGGAGTTTAATCCATTTGATAAGATCAGCAAACAGTGGATGCTGATTACAGCCGGGAACGAGGAAAAGTCCAATACCATGACGGCAAGTTGGGGCGGCGTTGGCATTATGTGGGGAAAAGAAGTGGCAACCGCCTATATCCGTCCGCAGCGTTACACCAAGGAATTCGTGGACCGGGAAGAAAGATTTACCCTGTCCTTCCTGCCGGAAGAACATCGCAAGGCCCTGAACGTGTGCGGTTCCGTCTCCGGGAGAAATGTGGAAGATAAATGGAAAGAAGCCGGACTCCATCCCTTCTATGTGGACGGCACCACCGGGGTGGAAGAGGCAGAGATGGTCCTGGTGTGCAGGAAGCTGTACGCTCAGGAGATGAAGCCGGAGTGCTTCATCGAGAAAGAATGCGATGAAAAATGGTATCCCACCAAAGATTATCACACCATGTATATTGCGGAAATTGAGAAGGTTCTGGTGAGAAAATAATATTTTTAAGTCAATTTAGGACGTAGCCTTTTTGAAAAAGGCTACGTCCTAAATTGACTTCAGGGGTGTACCAAAATGAATTACAGGACCAGATATTGTATGCTGTAAGCCGGAAGTTCCAGATTTCCCGCTATATCTAGTTTTCGACCACTGAGCAGTTCTTTGGCGGTTCCGTTAAGGTCCCCGCAGGAGGCGGTATAGGGCGCATCTGCGGCGTTTGCCGCCACCAGGATCCGTTCTTTTTCAGTAGCCCGCTCAAAGATCAGCTGGTGGTTGGTGATCACCACATTGCGGTAGGAGCCGTTGCACAGGGCATCGCTGCCATGCCGGATCTGGATCAGCTTCCGGATGAAATCGGTCAGATCGTTTGGTTTTGGCGCTTCGAAATGGGGGCGCAGGGCGTAGTCGTTGTCCGGCGCCTTTTCCCCGGGTTCCCCCCACTCGCTGCCGTAATACAGGCAGGGGATCCCGGGCATTCCAAAGAGAAGGCCATAGGCCAGAGGAATGTGCTCCTTGTTGGTGAGAATGCTGGCCAGCCTTGTCACATCATGGTTGTCCGCGAAGGTCATCAGGTGTTTGCCCCGGTAAATGCACCAGGGATCTGCTCCGAACTGACGATGCAGGGAATGGGCGATCTCGAACAGGTTCATGGAATTGAAACTGGAGTAAAGTCCTTTGTAGCACTCATAGTTGGTACAGCTGTGAAGCATGTCGTTGTTGACGATCTGGTTATAGTCTCCGAACAGCACTTCCCCGATCAGCACAAATTCTTCTTTCAGGCTGCCGGTAAATGCGCGCAGCTGTTTCATGAAATCCCGGTCCAGGCTGTAAGCTACATCCAGCCGCAGGCCGTCGATATCGAAGGTTTCCACCCAGAACCGGACACAGTCAAGCAGGTAATCCACCACTGCCGGGTTGCGAAGATTCAGCTTCACCAGTTCATAATGGCTCTCCCAGCCTTCGTACCAGAAGCCGTCGTTGTAGCCGCTGTTCCCGTCGAAATTGATGCAGAACCAGTCTTTATAAGGGGAGTTCCATTTCTTTTCCTGCACGTCCCGGAAGGCCCAGAAGCCTCTTCCCACATGATTGAAAACCCCGTCCAGCACGATCTTGACGCCGTGTTCATGAAGAGTCTTGCAGACGTCGGCGAAATCCTCATTGGAGCCCAGACGGCAGTCGATCTTGCGGAAGTCCCGGGTGTCATACCCGTGATTGTCGGATTCGAAAACCGGGTTCAGGAGAACGGCGTCAACGCCAAGGTCCTGGAGATAGTCCGCCCAGGATGCAAGACGCCGGATCCGGGGAACACACTGCCCGTCGTTGTGAGTCGGCGCACCGCAGAATCCGATGGGATAGATCTGATAAAATATACTGTTGTAAGCCCACATATTCTGTAACCTCTCTTAAATAACAGGATAGAGCTATTATATCAGAAAATCCCGGAATTTAACACACTTTTCATGGACAGGCCGCCTGCGGGGGAGTATAATGAGACTATCAAAATCTAAGAGGGAGGGCTTAAGAAATGAAGAAAAAGATTCTGAGCTTAATGCTGGCTGTATGTGTTGTGCTGGGACTTTCCGCATGCGGCGGCGAAGAGGAAGTGGAAGACGCTCTGGTGTGCACCATGGAGCAAAGCGGTATGACCTTTACCATGCGTATGGACGCCAAAGGCGACACGGTCACCAATGTGGAGCAGGAGACGGTGGTAAGTACGGAAGGATTTACCGAGGATCAGATCCAGCAGCTTCGCGCGGCTATCGAAGAGGCGGCTGCGGCTTATGAAGCCATCGAAGGTACTGAGTACACTACGGAAGAGGGAGACGGAGAGATCCGTGAAGTGATCACCATCCCGGTAGCGGACGAAGAGGTGCTGAAAGCGGTGATCGAGCAGGGACTGCTTCCGGTAGATGGGGATGACGTCAGCGAGATCTCCCTGGAACAGACAAGAGAAAGCCTGGAAGCCAGCGGCTGGACCGTCGAGGAGTAGAAGGAATATAAAAACACTGCGGACAATTGTTTCCGCAGTGTTTTTTTGTGGCTATTCTGCCTGCTCTGTCCGGGTCGCCCGGCGCAGGAAAAAGAGAAACCAGGTAAACAGAAGCACGCCCTTGAAAATGCTGGAAATGGTGATGCTCCACCAGATCCCGTTGAGCCCCAGGGCGGTTTTGGTAAGGACAAGGGCCATGGGGATCCGCAGGGCGGTAAATACAATACTTGTGACCGAGGGCGGCAGTGTCCGGCCAAACCCGGAGAAGGCGCCGGCCGTGGTCAGCTCCACGCTCATGAAGAGCTGAGAAAAGCCCAGGATGACCAGGTAATCCACGCCCATGGGCAATAGTTCCGGCTCTGTGATGAAGATCCGGAAGATGGGCGCCGGGCAGAAGATCAGAAGCAGGGTACAGAAGACTCCCCAGACAAGGACGATGCCCATGGCGCTTTGGTATCCTTTCCGGATCCGCTGCCGGTTTCCGGCGCCGTGGTTCTGGGCGATAAAAGAATTTACGGCCGCAGAGAATCCGTCGGCGGTCATCCAGGAGATGGACTCGATCTGAGAACCCACCTTTTGTATCGCTACGGCGCCGTCCCCGTATCCGGCCACCAGGCGGGCAATGATCATGGAGATCCCGGTAAAGAGCATATTCTGCAGGCACGTGGGAAGGCCGATCCGCACAATGGAGCGGATCGGTTCCAGTCTGGGAATCCATTTCCAGTGCACATAAGGGAAAAGGACAGAGTCTCTGAGCGCGAATGTAAGGAACATAACGGTGACAATAGCCTGGGCGAATACAGTGGCCACGGCGGCGCCCATAACGCCCATCCGGGGAAAGGGCCCCAGGCCGAAGATCAGGACCGGATCCAGGACAAAATTGATCAGAAGTCCGGAAGCGGTGGATAAAAAGGCTGCCCGACTGTTGCCAATGGCAGTAAAAAGTCCGGTAAAAGTCTGGTTCAGGAAGGAAAAGAGAACCAGACCGCAGGTGATCTGCAGATAGATCCTGGCATCGGCGATGACCACAGGGCTGTTCAGATGGAAGAAGCCAATCAGTGGACCGGCAAAAAGGGCGCAGCCAAGTCCGTAGATCACGCCCATCAGGACACAGAGCCAGAGAGCTCCGGAGGCCGATTCCCCGGCAGTTTCTTTCTGGCCTGCGCCAAGGGCGTATCCTACGTTGACCTGTCCGCCCATCCGGGCCAGAGCTACCAGTCCGTTGGAGAGCCACATATACATTCCGGCGGCGCCCACCGCCGCCACGGCGTTGCTGCCCACACGTCCGATCCAGATCATATCGGTAAGATTATAAGCCATCTGAATGAGAGAAGTGGCCATAATGGGAATGGCCAGCCGGGTCAGGGAAGAGAGCACCGGCCCATGGAGCAGATCTATGGTTTTTCGCATGGTTGAAACCTCCGTAAAAATCAGTAGGATCATTATACCACCTTGTCAGCAGGAAAGTATAGAAGATTCCCATGAAAAAGCCGGAAAAAATCGTGGAAAACAGTTGACACGCCAGGAACCGTATAATATAATAATGCAGTATGACAAAAGGAGAAACGGCAAGAAACCATAGCCCCGGAGTCTTGTTGATTTCGATAAATTGATCATGAAAAAGGAAATGATTTACAGGAGGTAAACCAATGAACACTTATATGGCGAATCCAGATAAGATCGAGAGAAAATGGTATGTAGTTGACGCTGCAGGATATACATTAGGCCGCCTGGCTTCTGAAGTAGCCAAGGTTTTAAGAGGCAAGAACAAGCCGGAGTTCACTCCCCACATTGACACCGGCGACTACGTGATCGTAGTAAACGCGAAAGACGTAAAAGTTACCGGTAAGAAGATGGATCAGAAGATTTATTACAATCACTCTGACTATGTTGGAGGAATGAGAGAGACCACACTGGCTGAGATGATGGCAAAGAAGCCGGAGAAGGTGATCGAGCTTGCCGTGAAGGGTATGCTTCCGAAGGGACCTTTGGGAAGATCTATGATCAAGAAGCTCCGTGTATACGCCGGCCCAGAGCATGAGCAGCAGGCTCAGAAGCCGGAAGAGCTGAAGTTTTAAGGAAAGGTTTTGAAAGGAGGATATGACAGTGGCAAAAGCAAAATTCTACGGAACAGGAAGAAGAAAAAAATCAGTTGCAAGAGTATATTTGGTACCAGGTACAGGCAATATTACCATAAATAAGAGAGACATCGACGAGTATCTTGGTCTGGAGACCCTGAAGGTGGTTGTTCGTCAGCCGCTGGTAGCTACCGAGACAGACGGAAAGTTTGATGTGATCGTCAATGTAAAGGGCGGCGGTTACACCGGACAGGCAGGAGCGATCCGTCACGGTATCGCAAGAGCGCTTCTTGAGGCGGACGCTGATTACAGACCGATCCTTAAGAAAGCAGGATTCCTGACTCGTGATCCGAGAATGAAAGAGCGTAAGAAATACGGCCTCAAGGCAGCTCGTAGAGCTCCGCAGTTCAGCAAGCGTTAATCGGATACAACAATATACGATCCAAACGCCGCAAGGCATTGCATGGCCTCCCAGGACATTGTTCTGGGAGGTTTTTTATTGTTTAAAAGGTGGAAAAGAGTTGAAAACAACACTGGAAATAGAATATATGTTCTGATAAAATAAAGTCAGGCACTATCAGAGAACGGTAGGCGGTTAGTCCTTCGACAGAGGGACTGAACCCTCTGATTACATAGAAATCTCAGTAAAGAGAAATATTGGAAAGGAGGGCAAACTTATGAGTGATTTCGAAATGCTCTCCATCGTTTTGATGATATTTGGTATTGTCGTTACGATCTTAATCGCATGCATAGATCACACAAAAAAGTAACCGCCCCTCAGCCAAAGTGTGCGGTTACTTCTTTGTAACTAACATTTTTTGGACTAACCGCTTATCGGTAGTGCCTATTTCTATACTTATATTAGCAAAGTGAGAGGGGGATGTCAAATTATTTAAATCAGCTGTTGAATGGAACATCTATGTGGATTCTATCACGACGTATGCTTTGTGGTACTGGTCGTGGCGTTTGTGTTTGTGAAGCGGTATCGCAGAAGACCGGTGAAGCGATGAGTTGTTTTTTGTTCGTATATTGTTAAATCCGATTGCTTTTTCTATCTTTCCTCGGGAAATTATGATAAACTGGGAAAGGGAATGTTGACAAAAATTGCCGGGAAAGGATAAGAGGGACATCATATGCAAAGGATTGGAGAAGAACAGGCAAGGGAACTTCTTACTGCAATTTTCAAAAATAATGCGTTTATCATCTGCGAATATGTGGTGGAGACAGATACGTTTGTCATTTATGACGAAGAGATGAATGCAAGAAAGATGATCCCGAATTATCTGGAGTATCTGGAGCAGGATTCGATCATCCACCCGCAGGACAGGCAGAAAGTCCGGGATCTCTATCTGGGGAAGGCAAGAGGCCAGACGGAGATCCGGATCCAAAAAGGCGATAAGACGGTCCGTATGCTCGTGCAGATCCTTTCTATTAATGGAATAGACAAGAGCAAAAGACTTCCTTTGATGGTCACGGATATTACCAAAGAGAAGACCAGGGAAGAAATCCTGGAAGAGCAGGCGACAAAAGATGCACTGACATCTCTTTACAATTACTCTTTTGGGCGGAAGCTGATCAGTGAATACCTGCAGCATAAGGATCCTTACGCTACCTGCGGCATCATGTTGCTGGATATTGATTATTTTAAATATGTAAATGATACCTATGGCCATTTGTTTGGAGATTATGTGCTGGTAGAACTGGCGCGTCTTCTGCGGAATTTTTTCGAGAAAAAGGATATCGTGGTCCGCTTTGGAGGGGATGAATTTGTAATCTTTCTCAAGGATATCAGTCATTCTACTCTGGTAAAGAGAGGGATGCAGCTGCTTGACGCGGTCCGTGAGCTGAAGTTTCAGGACAAAGACTATTCTATGACCTGCAGTATCGGGATCTGTTATCTGCCGGAGAATGAGTCGGGTTATACTTATGACCAGTTGTTTGGCAATGCGGACTGGGCGCTTTATCAAGCGAAAGAAAAGGGAAGAGATCAGTATGTGTTCTGTGATAATCTGCGGCGGTATGAACTGACGCAGGATGTTCTTTTTTCGCGGGGGCCTATCGATGCGCGATACCTGCATAACGATATTATTTCTACGGCGTTTGAAATATTTGAGAAAATGAACAGCTTTTCATCAGCGATAGAGCAGCTGATGGAGATTATCGGTTACCGGCTCCGTCTGGACCGGATTACCATCATCCGTACAAATATCCAGGATAAGAATACAGGACGTCAGTATCAGTGGACGTCAGAGTATGCGCCGGAGGTACTAAAGGAAAAGGCCGGGTTTACCAAGGAGGATTTTCTGACACTTTTTCAGAGTTATGACGAATATCAGACCGTTGTTCTGCAGCATGACGATATGGGTATGTATTCTCCGCAGGGGGCGGCTCTTCTGATGCAGGGAGAGGCCAAGACGGTCCTGTACGCGGCGATGTACTGTGAAGGAAAATACACAGGAGCTATTTCTTATGTGGCCTGTCGGGAGAAACGGTACTGGTCCCGTCAGAGCCGGAAAGAGCTGGGGGAAGTGACCAAGATCATATCTGCCCATCTGGCCAGAGCGATGGCAGTTAACAGGACAGGGGAAGAACGGGTGGACGGACCAGAGTACGACAGCCTTACTGGTTTGCTTTCTTTTTCCCGGTTCCGGGTGGAGCTGGAACGGCTGATCATTGGAAATTACGCGGTTTCGGATTATCTTTTATATATGGATTTCGCCGGATTTAAATATTTTAATCAGAAATATGGATATAGTCGTGGAGACCAGCTTCTGCGGGAATTTTGCAATTATTTTATTGAGGAGCTGGACAAAGAGGAGGGCGTCTATTTTACGCGTGTGGTTTCCGACCAGTTCCTGATGCTGCTGCCGGGGAAAAACCGGGAGGATGTAATGGGAAACCTGAACCGGATCTGTCAGGGCTTTTCCGAGACGGAATCCCGCAGGATCAAAGGATATAAGCCCCGGGTAAGGATTGGGATCTATCAGATCGAAGCAGACTGCGTGGGGGCTTCCTATGCTATTGATGCGGCGAATTACGCGAGGAAACAGGTTCCCGGGAAGTTGGGGGCGGCGTGCGCGTCTATCCGCCTGTATGATGAGGAACTTGGCAGAAAGCGGAAATTGGAAAATGAGATTGTGAATGAAATCGGTGAAGCTATCCGGGAACAGCGTTTTCAGGTTTACCTGCAGCCTAAGATTTCATTGGAAGACGGTGCGGTGATCGGGGCAGAAGCGCTGGCCCGCTGGAGGACCCGGGACGGGAAGATCATTTATCCAAATCAGTTTATTCCTCTGTGCGAATCTACAGGACAGATCCAGGAACTGGATTTCTTTGTATTTGAGCAGACTTTAAAACTATTGGCGAAAAATCGAAAGCTGGGGAGGAAACAGGTTCCTATCTCCGTAAATGTATCGATTGTGCATGCGTCTGACAACCATGCGATCCAGCGGTTTCTGTCGCTTCTCGAGAAATATGAAATGGATACAAAATATACAGAGATCGAACTGACCGAGACTGCCACGGTAAAAGAATATGAAGAGGCAAAGCGCCTTTTCCGGGATCTGCAGGCGATTGGAATTCATACGGCTATTGATGATTTTGGCGCAGGATATTCGGTGCTGAATTCTATCATTGATATTCCCGTTAATACCATCAAGCTGGATCGTATTTTTATCACAAATTGTACCACCAGCAGAAGAGGGATCTATTTTCTGCAGCGGATCATCGAGATGATCCAGGGCCTGGGGTATCATGTGATCTGCGAAGGGGTTGAGTCGGAAGAACAGGCCCAGATCCTCCGGGAAGC
>NZ_DBGCJQ010000108.1:0-9729 GCF_048354975.1 Massilistercora timonensis
TAAAAAAAGAAGGAAAAAGGAGGCGGTTTGGTGAGCGCTTATGACCGGATGACCGACGAGCAGCTGATCGAGAAGCTGCGGGGCGGCGACAAAAAGATCATGGATTATATCATGGAGAAATACAAGAACCTGGTGCGCAAAGAAGCCAACGCCATGTATCTTCTGGGCGGGGAGAACGAGGATCTGATCCAGGAGGGGATGATCGGGCTTTTCAAGGCGGTCCAGGATTATGATCCCCGGCAGGAGTCTTCTTTCTACAGCTTTGCCAGGCTTTGCATCACCCGGCAGCTCTACACTGCCATCGAGGCTTCCCGGCGGAAGAAGCACGGGCCTTTGAACTCCTACGTGTCCCTCTATGACCGGAACGAGGAGAAGGAGCCCCTGATCGAGACTGTGGAGGCCAAGGGGGAGAGCAATCCGGAGGAGCTTCTGATCAGCCAGGAATATGTAAGGCTTCTGGAGAGCGAACTGGAGGATACCTTGAGCGAACTGGAGAACCGGGTCCTTTACCTCCATCTTCTGGGCACGGATTACAAGACCATCGCAAGGCTTCTGGACAGGAGTCCCAAGACCATTGACAATGCCCTTCAGAGGATAAAAGGAAAAACAGAAAAGATTTTGGAAAAATATCATTGACAAGACCAGGGTTTATAGTGTATAGTATCACTGTTGCAATCAATGATATCTGCTGCCGTGGCTCAGTCGGTAGAGCGTCGCCTTGGTAAGGCGGAGGTCGGCGGTTCGATTCCGCTCGGCAGCTTGATTACTCCCAGTACAGGGAGTAATTTTTTTGCCTGTTTGGGACTGGAAGGGAAGATGGATGCCCAGGCTTGTTTCCACCAGGGTTTTATGATAAGATAAGGGGCGAAAATAATTGCTCTGTGAGGAGGAAGAACATGCAGGAAGAGACAGTTTCCAAGAATTTTATCGAACAGGAAATAGATAAAGACCTGGCGGAAGGAGTGTACAGTGAAGTCTGCACCCGTTTCCCGCCGGAGCCCAACGGATATCTCCACATCGGACACGCCAAATCCATTCTTCTGAATTCCGGACTGGCGAAGAAATATCACGGCACCTTCCATCTGCGGTTTGACGATACCAATCCCACCAAGGAGGATACCGAGTTCGTGGAGTCCATCAAGGAAGATGTGAAATGGCTGGGGGCGGACTGGAAGGATCACCTGTACTTTGCGTCCGACTATTTCGACGTGATGTATGAGTGCGCCCTGAAGCTGATCCGCAAGGGAAAGGCTTATGTCTGCGACCTGTCTGCAGATGAGATCCGGGAATACCGGGGGACTCTGACTGAGCCCGGGAAGAACAGCCCTTACAGGGAGCGCTCTGTGGAAGAGAACCTGCGGCTTTTTGAAGAGATGAAGGAAGGAAAATATAAAGACGGAGAGAAGGTGCTCCGGGCCAAGATCGATATGGCTTCTCCCAACATGAACATGCGGGATCCGGTGATCTACCGGGTGGCCCATATCGCCCATCACAATACAGGGGACAAGTGGTGTATCTATCCTATGTATGATTTTGCCCATCCCATCGAGGACGCGGTGGAGAAGATTACCCACTCCATCTGTACCCTGGAGTTTGAAGATCACCGGCCGCTCTATGACTGGGTGGTGCGGGAGTGCGAGTTTGACCCGGCGCCCCGTCAGATCGAGTTTGCCAAGCTTTACCTTACCAATGTGGTTACAGGCAAGCGCTATATTAAGAAGCTGGTGCAGGAAGGGATCGTGGACGGCTGGGACGACCCAAGGCTTGTGTCCATCGCGGCTCTTAGAAGACGCGGGTTTACGCCGGAATCGCTCCAGATGTTCATCGACCTGTGCGGTGTGTCCAAGAGCCAGAGTTCTGTGGATTACGCCATGCTGGAGTACTGCATCCGGGAGGACTTAAAGCTGAAGCGGCCCCGGATGATGGCGGTGTTAGACCCCATCAAACTGATCATCGACAACTATCCGGAGGGCGAGACGGAATACCTGGACGTAGACAACAACCTGGAGAACCCGGAGCTTGGCACCCGGAAGGTTCCCTTCTGCCGGGAGCTTTACATTGAGCGGGAGGACTTTATGATCGAGCCGCCCAAGAAGTATTTCCGCCTGTTCCCAGGCAATGAAGTGCGCCTGATGAACGCTTATTTTGTCAAATGTGTGGATTATGAAACCGACGGGGAGGGCAATGTGACCACCGTCCATGTGACTTATGATCCGGAGACCAAGGCAGGCACCGGATTCACCGGGAGAAAGGTGAAGGGCACCATCCACTGGGTGGCGGCGCCCTATGCGAAGACGGCGGAAGTGCGTCTCTACGAAAACCTGGTGGACGAGGAAAAAGGTGTTTATAATAAGGAAGACGGTTCCCTGAACTTAAATCCCAATTCCCTGACCATCCTGAAGGACTGCAAGGTGGAGGACAGCTTCGGGGAAGCGGCTCCTGGGGACAGCTTCCAGTTTGTGCGCAACGGATATTTCTGTATCGATTCCAAGGATTCTACGCCGGAGGATCTGGTGTTCAACCGGATCGTATCCCTGAAGAGTTCCTTTAAACTGCCAAAATAAGTTTCTGAATTTTCATTGGGGACGTGGTATTTTTGAAAATACCACGTCCCCAATCCAGCATTTGCCGGAGTTTTGCCATGAATGAACTGACCATCAATCTGAAACCACATTCAAAAACGCCGCTCTATGAGCAGATCTACCGCTACATCAAGGAGAACATCCAGGAGGGGAAGATCGCCTGCGGGGAGAAGCTTCCTTCCACCCGGGCTCTGTCCGCCCATCTGGAGGTGAGCCGGAGTACGGTGGAGCTTGCCTATGAGCAGCTTTTATCAGAAGGGTACATTGAATCCCAGCCCTGCAGGGGCTTTTTTGCTTCCCGGCTGGAGGGGCTGTATCAGCTGACCCGGGTGAAGGAAGAAGAGGAAGTCCTTCCCAGGGAAGAGAAGGGCTGGCGTTATGATTTTACTCCTCACGGGGTGGATCTTAGGAGCTTTCCCTACCATGTGTGGAGGAAGCTGTCCAAGGAGATCCTGATGGACGACCGGACGGAACTGTTCCGCTCCGGGGACTCTCAGGGGGAATATGGGTTCCGCCGGGCAGTGGCCCGGTATCTCTATCAGGCCCGGGGAGTGAACTGCAGGCCGGACCAGGTGGTGATCGGCGCGGGAAGCGACTATATCCTGATGCTGCTCTCCATCATCCTGGGTACGGATCACACGGTGGCTTTTGAAGACCCTACTTACATGCAGGCATTCCGGCTGGCCGGAGACCTGGGCTACCAGCGTGTGGCGGTGCCGGTGGACCGGGATGGCATGCAGGTGGCGGCTCTTATGGAGACCGGGGCCGACATTGCCTATGTGACTCCTTCTCATCAGTATCCCACTGGGATCGTGATGCCGGTGCGCCGGCGGATGGAGCTGCTCCGGTGGGCGGGGGAGGACCCCGGCCGCTATATCATCGAGGACGATTACGACAGTGAGTTCCGCTATAAAGGCAAACCCATCCCGGCCCTGCAGGGCTACGACAGCCGGGGGCAGGTGATCTATCTTGGCACCTTCTCCAAATCCATAGCCCCGGCCATCCGCTTAAGCTACATGGTGCTGCCGGAACCTCTTCTGGAGAAATATAAGGAGCGTCACCGCTTTATCAATTCCACTGTGTCCAAGGTAGACCAGATGATCGTGCAGAAATTTATCGAAGAAGGATATTATGAGAGACATCTCAATAAGACCAGGGCTCTCTATAAGAGCCGCCATGACGTGCTGATCGAGGAACTTAAACCTTTGCTTGGATCCTGCCGGATATCCGGGGAACATGCGGGGGTCCACCTGCTTCTCACCTTTCCGGAAGGGAAGTCGGAACAGGAACTGATCCAGGCCGCTGCAGAAGAGGGGATCCGGGTCTATGGTCTGTCTGATTACCAGATCCATCCGGGGAAGGAAGATCAGGCTACCATCCTTCTGGGGTACGCCAACCTGACGGAGGGAGAGATCCGGGAGGCTGCAGGGCGTCTGGCGGAGGTGTGGAGAAAGTTCTAGAGACAGGAAAAGCGCCGGTTTGCTGCACCGGCGCTTTTAATCTTCGTCTATTCCTTGTCGTCTGCCTTGTCCTTATCCTTATCCTTGTCGGAGTCGGAGCTGTCTTCGGGAGCGGCGTCCTCTGATTTTTCAGAAGCTTCCCCGGAAGCCTCTTCCGTCTTTCCTGCATTCAGCGGAACATATTCCCGGTCGGCGGATTTCAGATCGCTGTCCAGATCAAAATCCTCGTCTTCAAAAACATCTTCCCCATCCTCAGCGTCCCCGCATTCACGCTTTTTAAAATAAAAGAGAATTCCTGCGGCGGCTCCCGCAAGAGCGGTCAGTCCCAGTAACTTTTTCAGCCATTTTGCCATATGATTCGATCTCCTTTCGCAGGGGCAGTCTCCCCTTAATAGATGTATTGTAATACTTTTTCGCGGAAAAGAAAAGGGGGAGAGGCAAATAAGGGAAAACTTTTCCCCATATGGAGCATCGGTTACAGTTGAGACCCCGGGGGAAGTGTGTTACACTGTATCCGTGGTGTTTTTTCAAGAGAAAGGGAGTAAGACATGAGTAAGAACGAAGCACCCGGAACAGCCAAGAAGGGCCTGTTCCGTATTGTTTTCAGCAGAACAGGGATCATCCTTTTGCTTTTGCTGCTCCAGATCTGGCTTTTTGCCTGGAGCAGCATCTATCTGGAGGAGTACCTGAAATACATCTATGGAGCGCTGACCATCCTGGGCGTGATCGTGTTGATCTATATCATCAATTCCGAGGGGAATCCGGCGTTTAAAATGACCTGGATGCTCTTTGTTATGGCCTTCCCGGGATTTGGCACGCTGTTCTATGTCTTTACCAAGCTGCAGCCGGGGACGCATTTCATGCGGGATCGGCAGGCGGCTCTGAAGGTGGAGACAGACCCCTATATGCAGCAGGACCAGGAGGTGGTAGAGGCGATCTGGGCCAGCAAATCCGCCAATGCCCAGCTGTCCTACTATCTGTCCGGACTGGGATTCCCTACCTACCGGAATACAGAGGTGACCTACTTTCCGCTGGGAGAGTACAAGTTCCGGTATCTTGTGGAGGAACTGAAAGCAGCCCGGAAGTTCATTTTCATGGAATATTTTATTGTGGAAGAAGGGTATATGTGGGATACCATCCTGAAGATCTTGCGCAAGAAAGTGCGGGAAGGGGTGGAAGTGCGGTTTATGTACGACGGCATGTGCGCCATCTCCATGCTGCCTTATAATTATCCGGAGCAGCTTAAGCGCTATGGGATCCAGTGTAAGATGTCCAACGCGGTGCGGCCGTTCCTCTCCACCACCCAGAACAACCGGGATCACCGGAAGATCTGTGTGATCGACGGGAAGGTGGGATTTACCGGCGGCATCAACCTGGGAGATGAGTACATCAACCGGAAGGTGCGGTTCGGACACTGGAAGGACACAGCCGTGATGCTGAAAGGGGACGCGGTGCAGAGCCTGACCATGATCTTCCTGCAGATGTGGAACGTGGAGGAGCGAAGGCCGGAGAATTACAGCCGTTATCTCACCCGGAAACGGGAGGGGCTCAGGCGGGAACTGGGTTATGTGATCCCTTACGCGGACAGTCCTTTTGACAATGAAAATGTAGGGGAAGAGGTGTATTTCCACATTCTCAACCACGCCAAGAAATACGTCCATATCATGACCCCCTACCTGATCCTGGACAATGAGATGCTCACTACCCTGACCCGGGCGGCCAAGAGCGGCATCGAGGTGATCATCATCATGCCTCATATCCCGGATAAATGGTACGCCTTTGTGGTGGCGAAGACCTACTACAAGGAGCTGATCGAGGGCGGGGTGCAGATCTATGAGTACCGGCCGGGGTTTGTCCACGCCAAGGTGTTTGTGTCCGATGACGACACCGCTACAGTGGGGACCATCAACCTGGATTACCGTAGCCTGTACCTGCATTTTGAATGCGGGACCTTTATCTACAATAACTCGGAGATCGACCGGATCGAGCGGGACTTCCAGCACACCCTTACCAAGTGCCACAAGGTGACCCTTCTGGAGGTGAAGAACCGAACTATCCTGACCAAGGTCTCCGGCCAGGTGCTGCGCCTTCTGGCGCCTTTGATGTAGCGTGATTTGACGGTTTACACCGGGGGAAAAATATAGTATAATGCAAACGGTGATTACCGACTTTAGGAGGAATGAATATGGTAAAAGCAGTAGTAGGCGCCAACTGGGGAGATGAGGGCAAGGGAAAGATTACCGATATGCTTGCCAGGGAAGCAGATATTGTCGTGCGTTTCCAGGGAGGAGCCAACGCGGGACATACCATCGTCAATAATTATGGCAAGTTCGCGCTCCACACCCTGCCGTCCGGGGTCTTCTACGATCACACGACCAGCGTGATCGGCAACGGCGTAGCGCTGGATATCCCGGTTTTATTCAAAGAAGTACAGTCCATCGTGGATCAGGGCGTGCCAAAGCCAAAGCTTCTGGTATCGGACCGGGCGCAGATGGTGATGTCCTATCACAAGAATTTTGATGCCTATGAGGAGGAGCGGCTGGGAGGCAAGTCCTTTGGTTCCACCAAGTCCGGGATCGCGCCGTTCTATTCAGATAAATTTGCCAAGATCGGCTTCCAGGTCAGCGAGCTGTTCGACGACGCCCTTCTGAGAGAGAAGGTTGCGCGTGTGGCGGAGCAGAAGAATGTGCTGCTGGAGCATCTGTATCATAAACCACTGATCGATCCGGAGGAGCTGTATCAGGAACTGCAAAGCTACAAAGAGATGGTGGAGCCCTATGTGTGCGACACCGCGCTGTTCCTGCACAATGCGCTGCAGGAAGGAAAGAGCGTGCTTCTGGAAGGACAGCTGGGATCTCTGAAGGATCCGGATCACGGGATCTACCCCATGGTGACTTCTTCTTCCACCCTGGCCGGCTACGGCGCAGTGGGAGCCGGAGTTCCGCCTCAGGAGATCCGGCAGGTCATCACTGTGTGCAAGGCATACTCAAGTGCAGTGGGAGCCGGAGCATTTGTCAGTGAGATCTTCGGGGAAGAGGCAGATGAGCTGAGACGCCGGGGCGGCGACGGAGGCGAGTTCGGCGCTACAACCGGACGCCCCAGGAGAATGGGATGGTTTGACTGCGTGGCTTCCCGCTATGGCTGCCGGATGCAGGGGACCACAGACGTGGCCTTCACGGTGCTGGACGTACTGGGATATCTGGAAGAGATCCCGGTGTGCGTAGCTTATGAGATCGACGGCAAGGAAGTCAGGGATTTCCCGCCCACTCACCTTCTTGAGAAGGCAAAACCGGTGATTAAGAATCTGCCGGGCTGGAACTGCGATATCCGCGGCATCCGGAAGTACGAGGAACTTCCCGAGAACTGCCGGAAATACATAGAGTTTGTGGAGAAGGAGATCGGCTACCCCATTACCATGATCTCCAACGGACCGGGAAGAGACGATATCATCTACCGGAAATAAAAAAGGAACATCAGAAAGCTGCTTTGTCTGGAAAAAGACAGAGCAGCTTTTTTCTTAATCTTTTTTAAGAAATCTCTCATGGTATTTTTAGAAATCCGCCACAGGCCGTACACATTTTCACGATAGAATGGCAGGGACATAAAAAAGATGTCATATCCGTAAGACCGGTTCCATATAATAATAAAAGCGGGGAGTGAGGGGGCGCGAAAGCAGAAGAATATCCGCTTGAAAGACAGAAAATGGAGGTAACACAATGCAGCAGAGAAGTAAAGATGGTTATTTGGAAGAGCTTTCCATGGAAGAATATCTGACCAAAAGGAAGAAACAAAGGGAACGGGAAGAAAGAAAAGCCAGGAAACAGGTACTTAAGGCTGATCCTGATCTTCTTCTCCTCGGCCTTTGAGCACACGGTACACCAGGATATAGGCGTAGAGGAGCACCGGGAAGATGATGGTGCAGGCCACGGAGACCATCAGGAGATCTTCTGAGGCAGGCAGATCCAGAAGGGAGAAGACAAGAGTCGCCCCGTACATAGCAAAAAGCAGGAGCGCAGCCACGGCCGCCAGGATACGTTTTGTCTTTTTCATGGGAATCCTCCTTTACATCTCTTCCAGTCTTTAGTATATTATATAGATAGCAGTAAAAAATTGCAAATGAATCAGATACAAAAGGAGACAAGAACATGAGTCATACGTTGTTGGAACAGTGGCAGAGCCTTGCCTATAATGAGAAAGCAGACAGAGGACAGCTTCAGAGATTCTGGGGATCTTATTTCCAGATCGAGAAGGAGATCTATGAACAGCTTCTGGAGAACCCGGATGAGGAAGTAAAGGGAACGGTGAAGGAACTGGCGGAGAAGTACGGACAGGAAGTTCTTACCATGGTAGGATTCCTGGACGGCATCAACGAAAGCCTGAAGGAGCCCAATCCTATTGAGACCATGGATGAAGACACCCAGGTAAGCCTTGCCTTTGATAAAGAGAAACTTTACAAAAACATGGTGGCGGCCAAGGCGGACTGGCTCTATGAGCTTCCTCAGTGGAAGGAGATCTACTCCGAGGAAGAACTGAAGAAGCTGTACAAAGAACAGAAGGAGTCCGGGACCATCCGCAAGGAGAAGAAGATCGGCAGAAACGATCCCTGTCCCTGCGGTTCCGGAAAGAAATATAAGAAATGTTGTGGCAGATAGCTTTTGGAATAGCCGGCGTGTTGTGCGTCGGCTATTATCTGCTGATGGGGCTCACCCTTCACAGGTGGAACTCTACCTTTGCCAGGTTCTGGCCTGTGCTGGGGGTCTGCTTTTTCTTTCTTGCCTTTTTGCAGGGAGTGCTGTCTGAACGGGGAGCCTTCCTTATCCGGGCGGGGGCCTGCGTAGGCCTTGTGATAATGCTGGCGCTGATCCTGGCGGTGCTTACCGGGATGCGCCCCTGGAGGGAACGGGAGCTTTCCTGGCTTGTGGTACTGGGCGCCCATGTGGCGGGGGTGCGAGTGACAGACTCCCTTGAGCGGAGGCTTCTGGTGGCAGCAGGATATCTGAAGCGCCATCCGGAGACAAAGGTGGTGGTGTCCGGAGGCCGGGGAGAAGGAGAGGATATCACGGAGGCAGAAGCCATGGAGGAGTATCTGATCCGGCAGGGGATCGACAGGGAGCGGATCTTCTGCGAAGATCGGTCTGCTACAACCAGGGAGAATCTGGAATTCTCCGCAGCGTATATTAAGGATTTAAGCCTCTCAGTGGGGATCGTCACCAGCCATTACCACATGTACCGGGCATGCCGTTATGCCAGGCGGGCAGGGTATCAGGATCTGGGGCGTCTGTGCGCCGGCTGCCTTCCGGTACTGTTTGTCAATTATATGGTGCGGGAGGCCCTGGCGGTGCTGAAACTGTGGCTGGCGGGATAATCCGGGGTTGACAAACAAGGCGTGAGTGCTATAATGGGTACATATATGGGAACACGTTGAAGAGAAGAGTAGGACAGGAAAGGGATCAAGAGAGAGGAGCAACAGGCTGAGAGCTTCTTATCCGGGAACTGTCTGAAGACCACCTCCGAGTGACTGCAAACCAGTCCGGTGACTCCGTTATCGTCATAAGGAAAGAGGTTCCGGCGTTTGTCCGGTTCAATTGGGGTGGAACCACGGGAAAGACTCGTCCCCTGCAGCAGATCTGCTGCAGGGGATTTTTTTATTTCCGGGGAGCACCTGTTCCCATGGCACAGGCAGATAA
>NZ_DBGCJQ010000109.1:0-7974 GCF_048354975.1 Massilistercora timonensis
GGCAAGATACCAGAGGGCTCTCCCGGAGATCCTCTTTTGCTTCCTTTCATCCACTGCCTCCGCCGGATGGCCGCTTCCCTCTCCCTTCCGGTACTTTACCTCCAGGAACACATAGGTTCCGTCCTCCCGGGCGATCAGGTCGATCTCGCCTTTTTTGCAGCGGTAATTGCGCTCCAGGATCTGAAGACCCTTTCCCTCCAGCCAAGCGGCAGCTTGTGCCTCCTTTCGGGCGCCTTTCTCCCGATTGTTTTCCTTCATATATAAATGTGCCGATCCCTTCCGGCCAAGATCACATTTCCCCGGATCAGACAAAGTTCCCGATAAAGCTGCGCCGGTGGATGGGAGTCGGCCCCAGCTCCTTTAACGCCGCGATGTGCTCCCGGGTCCCGTATCCCTTATGTTTCCCGAAGCCATAGCCGGGAAGCACTTCATCGTAAGCCTCCATCAGACGGTCCCTGGTGACTTTTGCCACAATGCTGGCCGCCGCGATGGAGATACTTTTTGCGTCTCCTTTTATGATGGGCACCTGGGGGGGCTCCACCTGGGGGATGGTCACCGCGTCGTTTAAGAGAAGGTCCGGGCTTACCCCCAGATCCGCGATGGCTGCCCGCATGGCCTCATAAGTGGCCTGAAGGATGTTGATCTCGTCGATCCTTGCAGGGGACGCCATGCCGATCCCCACTGCCACTGCCTTCTCCAGGATCTCCTCATAGAGGGCCTCCCGCTTCTTCGCCGACAGCTTCTTGGAGTCGTTAAGATAGAGGATAGTCTTATCCTTAGGCAGGATCACTGCTCCTGCCACCACCGGCCCTGCCAGGGGGCCCCGGCCCACCTCGTCAATGCCGCAGATCAGGCCCCGGCCTTCATATTCCCGCTCATAGACGCTCATGGCCTCCAGCCGGCTAAGCTCCTGCTCCAGCTTCTCCTGCTGCCGCTTCTTTCTCTCTTCTTCCCGCTTATTCATGTCGGATCACTCCCATCTTGTCAAAGGGATAGATCCGCACCCAGGCTTTCCCGATCAGTTCCTCCCGGTGCAGCACTCCCACGCTTGGGTCCCGGCTGTCGGAACTGTGGTTCCGGTTATCCCCCAATACGAAATATTCATCTGGTCCCAAAGTGATGGGATCCGCCGCCTCCCCGGCGCTTGTCATGGGCTCCAGCCCGTAGATATCGCTCTCAAGGAGCTCCCCGTTGATATACACCGCTCCGCCGGATACCTGCACCGTCTCTCCCGGCAGGCCGATGATCCGCTTGATATAGTAGGTATTGGCCTCATACCGGTAGGGAAATACGATGATGTCATACCGCCTGGGGTCCTGGAACCGGTAGGAGATCTTGTCCACGATCAGGTTGTCCCCGTCGCTTAAGGTGGTCTCCATGGAGGAACCGCTCACCCGGGTCCGCTGACCCACGTAAGTGATGATCAGGTAGGTGAGCCCTACGATGATCAGTATGTATATGATCCAGCCCAGAAGCTCTCTTAACACGCCCCCGGACTTCTTCTTCCTGCGTCTTGCCATACGCTGTCTGTCCCCTTCCTGTGTCTTCTTCTCTTCTCCCCGATTCTATCACATTTCTTCCGGATATTCCAGGGTGATGCGCCCCAGGCGCCCTCCCCGGAAGTCATCCAGCACAAGTCTTGCCGCCTTCTCAAGATCCAGCTCTCCGCCCCTTCCCAGGCACTGCCGATTGCGGGCGATGATGGTAAGGATCTCCACCGGGGATGCAGTCTCCTGCAAGGCTTCTTCCCCGGAGCTGTATTTCTCTTCCAACGTCCCCGGATAGTGGGCGATCAGAAACCGGATCAGCTCCAGCGCCAGCTCCTCCTGGTTGAGAAGCTCGTCCTTGATGGAGCCGATGAAGGCCAGCTGCTGCCCCACCTTCTGGTCTTCGAACTTGGGCCAGAGGATCCCCGGAGTGTCCAGAAGCTCCACCTGTTTATTGAGGCGGATCCACTGCTTGCCCTTGGTGACTCCCGGCTTGTTGCCGGTCTTGGCGCAGGCCTTCCCCGCCAGGGTATTGATGAAGGTGGATTTGCCCACGTTGGGGATGCCCACCACCATGGCCCGCACCGGACGGTTCAGGATCCCCCGGCGGCGGTCCCGCTCCATCTTCTCCTTACAGGCCTCCTGGATCACTGCCTGGATGGATTTCAGGCCGCCCCCTTTCCGGGAGTTCACCTTCACCGCCCTGGCGCCCTGCTTCTGGAAATACTCCACCCATGCGTCGGTGGCTGTTTCTTCCGCCAGGTCCGCCTTGTTGAGGAGGATTAGCCGGGATTTATTTCTCCCCAGCTCGTGGATGTCCGGGTTCCTGCTGCTCATGGGGACTCTTGCGTCCACAAGCTCAATGATCAGGTCCACCAGTTTCAGATTTTCCTCCATCATCCGCCGGGCTTTCGTCATATGTCCCGGATACCATTGAAAATGCATACTGCTGCTCCTTTATCTAAATGAAACCGAAATTCTTCCAGGGGGAAGTGATAAACCAGGCTTTTCCATAAATGTAATCCCGCTTCACATTTCCCACGTCCGCGTTCCGGCTGTCCTCACTGTTCTCTCTGTCATCCCCCAGCACGAAATATTCGTCTGAGGCAAGTTCCATGGGCTCTGACAACAGGCCCACATCGTCGATATCGGTGGTGTCGTAGTCTTCCTCCAGCTTCTCCCCGTTGATGTAGACCCGGTTCTCCAGGATCTCCACCGTCTCTCCCGGGAGGCCGACGATCCGCTTGATATAGTAGTGGCTGTTTTCATTTCCCCTGGGGCGGAATACGATGATATCCCCCCGCTTGGGCGTGGTGGCGTTGTAAACGATCCGGTTGACCAGCACCACGTCTCCATTTTCCAGCACCGGCTTCATGGAGTCTCCCACCGTGCTCACCCGCTGGCCGAAATACCACACCGCCACGAAAGCGAAGAGGCAGACCAGGGCGATCTTGAAGACCCAGGCCCCCACCGCCGGCAGATAAGCCAGATTGATCTTCCATCTCCTGGGGTGGTTCCGCCGCCGCATCCGTTTTGCCTGCTGCCGCCGCCTGGCCCGCTGATGGGCCTGATAGACGTTCTTTTTCCTTCTCATGTATGTCCTCTTATAAAGAAAAGGGCAATCTACACGCTGTAATTGCCCTTCTCCTCGTTTCCTCTTATTTTACTAATTCTTTTACCTTCGCTCTCTTACCTACGCGGTCTCTTAAGTAGTTCAGTTTCGCTCTTCTTACTTTACCTCTTCTGACTACCTCAACCTTCTCTACGTTGGGAGAGTGCAGCGGCCAGGTCTTCTCAACCCCGATGCCGTTGGAGTTCTTTCTTACGGTAAATGTAGTTCTGGAACCGCCGCCCTGCTTCTTAAGGACTGTTCCTTCGAAAACCTGGATTCTCTCGCGGTTTCCCTCTTTGATCTTACCATACACCTTAACGGTATCGCCAACGCGAAACTCCGGCGCGTTCTCTTTCAGCTGTTCTGCTTCCAGATTCTTGATGATTTCGTTCATAATGTGTGACCTCCTTGATTGATCAGACGTTCTTAATACCATACGTACCAGAGGACCATCCATATTTCTTCACAACACGCTATATTTTAGCACACCCATCCGGGAAATGCAAGGAAAATTTACGCTTTCCCGGTTTCTTCAAGGATCTTGCGGGCAAGCGTTTTCTCTTCTTCCGTAAGCTCCGCCCGGACAAGAAGATCCGGCCGGTTTTTCGCCGTCCGGATGACGGACTCCCGCCGCCGCCATTTCTCAATATTGGCGTGATGTCCCGAGAGCAGCACTTCCGGCACCTGCTTACCGTGCCACACCTCCGGCCTGGAGTACTGAGGGTATTCCAGAAGGTTGTCCTGGAAACTCTCGAACTCTGCGGACACGTCGTTGTGGAGCACCCCAGGCACCAGCCGGGAGATAGCATCCACCATGATCATGGCCGGCAGTTCGCCGCCGGTAAGCACGTAGTCGCCAATGGACACATAATCGGTGACGATCTCTTCCAGCACCCGCTCGTCGATGCCCTCATAGTGGCCGCACAGGAAGACCAGTTCTTCTTCCTCTGCCAGTTCTTCCGCCATTTTCTGATGGAAGGTCTCCCCCTGGGGAGAGAGATACACCACCCGGGGCCGTTTCCCGATCCGTTCTTCCAGGGCGTGGTAGCACTGGTACACTGGCTCGGCCTGCATCAGCATCCCGGCGCCGCCCCCGTAAGGGTAGTCGTCCACGCTGTTGTGCTTGTTGAAGGCGTAGTCCCGGATATTTACCGCCTCTACAGAGAGGAGGCCCTTCTGGATGGCCCGGCCGGTGATGCTGGTATTCAGGCCGTTCATCACCATTTCCGGAAATAATGTCATAATGTAAAACTGCATGTTCACCCTGCTCCTTTGTTAGATCAGCCCGTCCATGAGACGGATCTTCATCCTTCCCTCCGGGACAGACACTTCCCGGATACACTCTTTGATGGCCGGGATCAGCACCTCCCCGTGTTCCGGACTCTCCACCACGTACACATCATTTGCCCCGGTGGTGATCACGTCGGTAAGCCGCCCGAAGGGCGTCCCGTCCTCTTCTTCCACCGCAAGACCGATCATGTCCGCGATAAAGTACTCGTCCGTGCCAAGAGGCACCGCGTCCGCCCGCTCCACCAGAAGGGGACACCTGCGGTAGCCCTCCACGTCGTTGATGTTGTCGATCCCTTTAAACTTCAGGATCACAAACTGCTTGAAAAAGCGGGCCGACTCCACCTCCAGGGGGCGTTTCTCCTTCCCTGTGTCCAGGAGCACCTTCTTAAGATCCCGGAACCGCCTGGGATCGTCTGTGGTGGGGAATACCTTTACCTCTCCCCGGATGCCGTGGGTGGAAGTGATCACTCCCACCTGTAATAACTCTTCCATGCTGTCTCCTTATATAAAATTCGGGACAGGTCCGAATGTCTCCGGTCCCATCCCGCCGTGAAGGGAAGCCCCTTCCTTAGTCCATAATATCTACGATCACTTTCTTGTCTTCTTTGGCTGCCGCTGCTTTGACCACCGCGCGGATCGCTTTCGCGATGCGCCCCTGCTTGCCAATGACCTTTCCCATATCGGAATCCGCCACCCGAAGCTCCAGGACTGTGGCCTTCTTCTCTTCCCGCTCTGTCACTACGACGCTGTCGGGATCGTCCACCAAAGATTTGGCGATCACTTCAACCAGTTCTTTCATTATTCAGACACCTCCAGGACGTTGCGGCTTATTTCTCAATTCCTGCCGCTTTGAAGATCTTGCTTACTGTCTCTGTCGGCTGCGCGCCTGTGTTCAGCCATTTCTTGGCCTCTTCCTCGTTAACGGAAATCGCGCTGGGCTCACAGTTGGGATCGTAGGTTCCGATCTCGGCGATGAACTTGCCGTCTCTTGGTGATCTGGAATCAGCTACTACGATTCTATAGAAAGGAGCCTTCTTCTGTCCCATTCTTCTTAATCTGATCTTTACTGCCATTTTGTTTCACCTCCGTAAATTTTTCTTGGTTATATGATATAGAACGCGCGAAAGATCCGCGCGGTATATCCATTTGCTAGAAGGGCATGCCGAATTTCCTTCGCTTGCCGCCTTTGCCCAACATTTTCATCATCTTCTTCATCTCGGCAAACTGCTTCACCATCCGGTTGACTTCGCTGATGTCCACCCCGGCGCCTCTGGCGATCCGGTGCTTTCTGGACGGGTTCAGAAGATCCGGGTTCCTGCGCTCCTCTGTGGTCATGGAGTAGATCATGGCTTCCATCCGGGCCATGCTCCGCTCCGCCTGGGCGGTCTGCTCTTCGCTGATTCCTTTCTTGCCCATGCCGCCCATGGGACCCATGCCGCCAAGGCCGGGCATCATGCTCATGATGCTGCCAAGGCCGCCCATCTTCTTCATCTGCTGCATGCTCTCCAGGTAGTCCTCGAAGTCGAACTGGGCTTTCTTGAGCTTCTTGCTCATCTCTTTGGCTTTCTCCTCATCGATCTCGGCTTCCGCCTTCTCGATCAGGGTCAGCACGTCGCCCATGCCTAAGATCCGGGAAGCCATCCGGTCCGGATGGAACTGCTCCAGGTCGGAGAGTTTCTCTCCCATGCCGGCGTAGAGGATAGGCTTGCCGGTCACGGCTTTTACCGACAGGGCCGCTCCGCCCCGGGTGTCGCCGTCCAGCTTGGTGACGATGACGCCGTCAACCCCTGCCTTCTCGTTGAACTCCTTGGCTACATTTACCGCGTCCTGACCGGTCATGGCGTCGATCACCAGGATGGTCTGATGGACGGTCACCGCCTCCTTGATCTGGGTCAGCTCCTCCATCATGTCCTCGTCAATGTGGAGCCGTCCGGCGGTATCTAAGATAATGATGTTATTTCCATTCTTCTGGGCGTGTTCCAGGGCCGCCTTTGCGATGTTGGCAGGCTTGTGGTTCTCTCCCATGGAGAAGACCTCCACCCCCTGCTTCTCCCCGTTCACCTGCAGCTGCTTGATGGCTGCCGGACGGTAGACGTCACAGGCTACCAGAAGGGGCTTCTTGCCCTTCAGCTTGAACTTGCCCGCAAGCTTGGCCGCCGTGGTGGTCTTACCGGCTCCCTGAAGGCCTGCCATCAGGATCACCGTAGGGGAATTCCCAGGCTGCAGCTGGATCTCCGTGGTCTCGGAGCCCATCAGCTTCACCAGCTCCTCGTTGACGATCTTCACCACCATCTGGCCCGGGTTCAGGCCGTTCATCACGTCCTGGCCGATGGCCCGCTCCTGGACATTCTTAATAAAGTCCTTGACCACCTTGAAGTTCACGTCCGCCGCCAGAAGGGCTCTTTTGATCTCCTTCATAGCCTCTTTCACGTCGTCCTCAGTGAGCCGTCCCTTGCCCCGCAGGTTCTTGAATATATTCTGAAGTTTTTCTGTCAGACTGTCAAATGCCATTCCTTAACTCCTGCTCCATCTTCTACAGATCCTCAATGATCTCTCCGGAGATCCTCCGGATCTCCCCAAGCGCCTCCCGGTCCCCGTCGCTCTCGTACCGTTCCAGAAGGTCGTCGATCTGCTTCACCTTGTCCTTCACCGCCAGGAACCGCTCCACCAGGTGGAGCTTCTCCTCATATCCGCCAAGCGTCTGAGAACAGCGGCGGATCAGGTCGTGCACACCCTGCCGGCTGACGCCCGTCTCCCTGCCGATCTCCGCCGGAGACAAGTCGTCCAGAAGAAACTGCCCGTAGATCTCCTTCTGGTGATCCGTCAGCAGCTCCCCATAGAAATCAAAAAGCAACGCCTGCTTAAGAATCTCATTCATTCTTATCACCGTGGAGTATGATACACGAAAAGGGCAGACGTGTCAAGTATTTTTTCTTGACACATTCAAAAAGGGACAGGATATTTTCAATCTGGGACGTGGTATTTTTAAAAATACCACGTCCCCAACAATCGTTCCACGTCCAGTAAGCCCCATCCCTGGGCGGTTTCCTCCCTCTGACAGCTTTCTCGCAATTTCAGTTTTATTTCTACGTTGGTAATGTCTGAATATTTGGACAGAAGCATGGCGCAGGCCCCTGCCACCACCGGAGTGGCCATGGAGGTGCCGCTTTTGATGGCGTAGGGCCGCCTGTACCGCGCAGGGGTATTGCTGCAGGAGATAATCCGGTAGCCGGGGGCCACCAGGTCCGGCTTGACCACGCAGGCTTCTGTGGGCCCCCGGCCGGAGCACCCCTCCCCTTCCCGGGGCGTCCCCAGGGCTCCCACGGTGATCACCTTACGGCTGTTGCCGGGGATGGCGATGGTGCTCTCCTTAGGCCCGTAGTTCCCGGCGGACACTACCACGGTGATCCCCGCGTCCCACAGCCGCTCCACCGCATCGATGAGCCAGTTCTCCTTCTCTTCGTTCAGCCCCGCCCGGGCACCCACGGAGATATTCACCACCCGCACTCCCAGCTCTCCTGCATGCTTCATCAGCCAGCAGATCCCCTCCAGGATCTGCCGCATATTGCCCTCTCCTTTATGATC
>NZ_DBGCJQ010000110.1:0-8184 GCF_048354975.1 Massilistercora timonensis
GTATATTTTAACATCATTCTCGATAATTTCTACCCCTTTTTTCTCCAAATCTTCGCAATAGCCGGAAAACCTGGCGCTAAGAAGGGCGCGGATCTGGGATTTTGTATAAGTTTTTTTCAGGCTTTCATAAGGCCGCAGGGTCTGTACGCCCCAGGATACCGGCAGATAGAAATTACCGAAGATCCGCCCCTGCCACTGACGGGACTCACTGCGGAATTTCTGATAGGGATGATCTATCAGACCCAGGGAAAAGCGCAATCTGCCGATCTTCAGGAAATATTGGGTCTTCTCCACCGGAAGGTCTTTTTTCTCCTCCCAGGTCAGAGACATCGGATCCTCATAGGAGATCTTCGTCCGGGCAAGGATATCCGCGTCAGAGACATGGTACTGGAACCCGGTGATCTCCCCGGCATCGTTTTTCACCGGCACCTGGCCGGAGACCAGCACATCCCCCTTTTTTACTTCCTGGCCTTCTTCCACCTGAGCCACCCCCTCCCGCACGATCATGGAAGTGATCACACCGTCCTCTTTCGCCACCAGATCTACAGGCTCTGTCTCTTCCCTGCTTTGTTGGTTTTTTCCTTCCTGGCTTAAGCCGGTTTCATTTTCCTTTACCCGGATCAGAAGCCGGGTCCCTTCCAGGGAAGCAGAGACCCAGATGATCTCTTCGTATTCTCTGCGGATATCCCTGGCAATACCGGCGCAGTCCACTTGGGAAACCCGCATACCCGGATACACATGGTCAGACTTTAAGAATTCCAGCAGATCTTCTTCTGTATAGGTGAGATTTCCCCGGATCTCAATATTCCAGAGCAGCCCGGAGAGGAGCCACAGAAGGCATAAGCACAGGACTGCCCCTGCGAAAAACGCTTTCCTTCTGCGGTATTTCTGTAAATAAAAAGGAAGACCGAACCGCTTTACGATAACCGCTTTTGTTCCTGTCTTCCTGATGATCGGTTTTAATTTTCGAAATCCCGGGATAGAAATATTCATCTCGTAGGCGCCGGATACGGGCCGGATGTCCCAGAGGCAGATGTTTCTGTGGCCGCAGGCGTTTAGGAACCGCTCCGCGTAGATTCCCTGCACCCGGATACGCAGATACCCCCGGATATAGCGGATAAGCCGTGACAGCAAGCGCGATCCCTCCTCTAGCGATGATATTCGATGGCTTTGATCTGACCGCTGATCTTCATCTCGTCGTTGGTATAGTAGACCACCTGAAGCCTTTGTCCGGTCACCTTGATCTGACCGCCCTTGATCAGGATACGCACCATTTCCTCTGTATATTCCAGGATCCCCCGGTAATTCTCCAGATGGAGCTCGCTCTGCCCCAGAACGTACAGAACCGGCAGACCCATGACCACATCCCTGGGAAGCTGAGACGCCTGAAGCACCCGCTCCCTGAAAGGCTGACTCTTTTCCTCTTTCTTTTCCTTCATAAAATCGCCAATAATGGATTTTACAATACTCTATGCCGGCATTTTCCCAAATATGCACTCCATTTACCGGCGGCCAAGGAGCGCCGGAACTCCCAGCTTAAAAGCGACTCCTGCGGCCAGGGCTGACCAGGCCGCCGCCCGCTGCTCCCTCTTCCCGGGGCAGAGCCTGCGGATACGGGCAAAGCTTCCGTGAAGCGAAGATGTCCGATCCTCCGCCCCTTCCGTCTTTCCCTCCTCTTTATCACATCTGTGAAAGATGTCCGCCAGGATCTTGAGACAGGCATAGAACTGGGTCAGAAGAAAAATCCCCAGCAGGAAGCCTCGCAGCCATCCGGTGACGCCTCTTTTTGGACGACGCAGCCATCCGGCCATTCCCATGATAACCCCAAGTCCCGTGGCAATATGATGGATCCAGATACAGATCCCCTCTTCTCTTTTGCTCATATCCGATTCCCGCCTTTCTTACCTGGATTGTAGCAGATTGCCTGGATAAAATACAGCAAAACAAATCGCAAGTTTCTACAAAAAGGGACAGGGTATTTTCAATCTGGGACGTGGTATTTTTAAAAAGAACACGTCCCCACTGAATATGGTTTCCTCTTAAACACTTCTCTGGCCTTGGAATCTACCTTTGATTCCATAGAAGAATAATTACGTACCAGGTCTCTGCGGATTTCTTTCCGGCTGCGCTTCTCTCTTCTCATCTCACAAAACTCCTTCCGTCATGATGGATTTTTTGACTTACTAATTATAAGAGAGCATAGCACAGAAATATTCTTTTATTGTTAGCTGGATTTTAAATTCTGGTAAAGGAGGTTATAGGCTGATCCGCATTCCCGTCTTCCACTGCCGCACCTGGCTTCCCAGCTCCTGGCGCAGGATCTGGAACGCCTTCTCTCCGGTACAGTGGCCGGTGTAGATCTTCTCCACGCCTGTGGACTGGATCTTGCGCGCCAGGGAGCGCACTTCCGCCTCCGGCTTATGGAACAGGTGGAACCCTCCCAGCATCGCATAGATCGGCTGGCCGGGAAATGTGTCCATCACCTCCCGGATGATCACTTCCACGCCGCCGTGGCTGCAGCTGTTGAAGATCACCAGCCCTTTTTGCGTTTCAAACACCAGGCTCTGTTCATGGGAGAAATCATCGGGTCTCCAATGCCTTCCTGTCCGGCGGTACATTCCGGCCCGCAGGCCGGCTCTCTCCAGCTGCGCCGCCTTATGAGGGATCAGATAAATGCCTTCTTCCAATTCATAGTCTCCCGCCACCCGGATGATCCGGTCCTGATACCGTTTCAGTTCCCCCCTCTTGATCCCGATGTACTTTTTGCGAAGCCATTTCTGGGAATAGCAGTCTTCCTCTGCCTTCTCCCTGATATACAAAGATGCGTGATCATTTTCCCGGAAAAATGCGGACATCCCGTCGCTGTGATCATAATGGGCATGAGAAAGCACTGCGTGATCCACCTCTCCAAGATCGATCCCAAGTCTTCTGGCATTCCTGGCAAAAAGCCCGGAGGCTCCGGTATCCAGAAGGATCTTCCACTTCTCATATTCGATGAGAAAGCTTAATCCCCACTCTCCCTTAAGAGGGCCGTTTCTTAGATTATCCACCAATACCGTTACTTTCATCCCTTACTCCTCCTCTGTCAGATCCTTCTCTCTCCAAATCACTGCATCTTACAGAAATGTCTTATAATCCTCGTAATTCTTCGCCAGCAGCTCCGGCGTATCCAGCCCGTAGGGACATTTGCTCTTGCACTGTCCACAGTGGAGGCAGTTCTCGATCTTCTTCATTTCTTCCTGCCACTCCTGGGAAACCCAGGCCGCCTGGGGCGCCCTGCGGATCATCAGGCTCATGCGGGCACAGTCATTGATCTTGATCCCCGCCGGACAGGGCATACAATATCCGCAGCCCCGGCAGAAATCCCCGGACAACTGCCCCCGATCCGCCTGGATCACTGCTTCCAGATCCCCGGACAGTCTGGGCGGATTCTCCTGGTAAGACAGAAACTCATCCAGCTCGCTCTCCCGCTGCACGCCCCAGATCGGCGCCACATGAGAGAATTCCGGCTGTGCCAGATATGCGTAAGCGCAGGCTGAATTGCGGATCAGCCCTCCCGCCAGTCCCTTCATGGCGATAAAGCCCATACCTGCCTCCCTGCAGGCGTCTACGATCTCTCTGTCCTTCTCGGAAGCCAGATAGGAAAATGGAAACTGCAGCGTCTCATAAAGACCGGATTCAATGGCTTCCCTGGCCACGGCCAGGCGGTGATTGGTGATCCCGATATGCCGGATCTTCCCCGTTGCTTTGGCTTCTTCCATCGCCTCATAGAGGCCGGTGCCGTCCCCTGGTTTTGGACAAAACGCCGGATTATGGAACTGATAGATATCAATATAATCCGTCTGAAGATTGCCAAGGCTGGTCTCCAGATCCTTCCAGAAGGTCTCCACATCCGTGGCCGCCGTCTTGGTGCTGATCACAATGCGGTCTCTGACCCAGGAAAGGGCGGCGCCCATCTTCTCTTCACTGTCTGAGTATGCCCGGGCAGTGTCAAAATAATCCACCCCATGATAGAACGCCTTCTGCAGAAGATAGACTGCGTCCTTCTTGCTGATCCGCTGGATAGGGAGCGCGCCAAATCCATTTTTGTTTACTTCAATCCCTGTTTTTCCTAATACTACCTTATCCATATGCGTCCTCCTTTATGGTTTTACTGCAAATTTTATCACATGTTCCTTTTTATGCTCAAAGATCTCATAAGCATCCATGATCTCATCCAGCCCGCAGCGGTGAGTGATGAGAAAACTGACATCCAGCTTCCCCCGGGCAGTCAGATCCATGATCTCCTGCCCGTAACGGCCGTCCACGCCTCCGGTCCTGAATGTCAGGTTTTTCCCGTACATATCCGGCAGCGGCAGTGTCTGGGGCTCTTCATACATAGCCACCACCACAACCACCGCGTTGGGCCGGGCGATCTGCCATGCCGTCTGGAAGGTGTCCTCTCCGCCGGCCACTTCCAGAACCACATCAGCGCCCCGGTCCTCTGTCAGATCCCGTACCTTCTCCGGAAGATCTCCTTCTCCCGGGATCAGGGTCACATCTGCCAGGCCTTTCTTTTTCGCCAGATCCAGCCGGTAAGGGTCTGTATCAATGGCAAGGATCCTGGCCGGCGTATAGAGCCGGGCGCAGGCCATGGTGCAAAGTCCCGTAGGGCCGGCTCCGATAACCGCTACCGTATCGCCAGGCCGGATCTTTCCAATATCCGCCGCCCAGTATCCGGTGGACAGAATGTCCCCATTGAAAAGGGCCTGTTCATCCGTCACTCCATCCGGGATCACCGTCAGGCCGTTGTCTGCATAGGGAACACGGACATACTCCGCCTGTCCTCCGTCGATCCGGCAGCCCAGCGCCCAGCCGCCCTGAGGATCCTGACAGTTGTTCACAAATCCCCTCTTACAGAAGAAGCATTCTCCGCAGAAGGTTTCCACATTAACTGAGACCCGGTCTCCCGCCTTCACCTTCCGAACTCCGCTTCCAGTCTCCACAACTTCTCCAACAAATTCATGGCCCAGGATCGTTCCCGGTACGGCCTTTGGCACCGCGCCGTGCTTGATATGGATATCACTGGAACAGATGGTGGTCAGCGTCACCTTAACGATGGCGTCTTTTTCATCCTGGATCCCGGGGACTGGCCGGTCTTCCAGAGCAAGGATCCCGTTTCCCTTATATACTACCGCTCTCATAAAGCAAGCGCCTCCATTTCCTTGCGGATCTCATCCTCACAGGACTGCATGGCCTTTAATGTCTTCTCAAACAGATCATTTAATTCCCATCCCAGTCTCTGTGCTCCTTCCCGGATGGTATCCCTGGAACAGCCTGCCGCGAACCGCTTGTCCTTGAACTTTTTCTTCACACTGGACACTTCCATGTCCTGAACGCTTTTGGAAGGGCGCATAAGCGCAGCCGCGCCGATCAGTCCGGTCAGCTCATCCGCAGCGAAAAGCACTTTCTCCATCTCATGTTCCGGCTCCACGTCACAGCAGATCCCGTATCCATGGGAACAGATAGAGTGGATCATGTCCTCTCCCACCCCTGCTTCCCGTAGAAGTTCCGGCGCCTTCACACAGTGTTCCTCCGGGTACTGTTCAAAATCAATATCGTGGAGAAGCCCTGTGATCGCCCAGTAATCCGCCTCATCTCCATACCCAAGTTCATTGGCGAACCAGCGCATGGTCTTCTCTACCGTAAGTCCATGCTGGATATGGAAGGGCTCCTGATTATATTTCTGCAACAGTTCCAGCGCTTCTTCTCTTGTCAGATTGCTTGTCATGGTATCATACCTCCTTCTGTCTTTCCTCAGATCTCCACCACATTCACCGGATTCCCGTGTTCCCGGAGGATCTCCAACATGTCCCTGGTCTTAAGCCAGACGGTGGCCGTATTGTCGTTGGGATGTATCCCCAGGAATCCAGGCTCCTCCAGGAAGTCTCTGTCCAGGAAAAACTGGACCTTCCTCTCTTCATCATTGAGAAGCCCAAAGGGCGTTACCGCCCCCGGGATCAGACCAAGGATCTCCATAAGATCTGATTCACTTGCGAAACCCAGACGGCGGGTGTTGTTGCGGCTGCGGAATTCCTTCAGATCCACCCGCTTCTCCCCTTTGACGGTGATGAGATAATAGTTCTTCTTTTTATCATCACGGACGAAAAGATTCTTGGCCTCCTGTTCCGGATAAGGAAGCTGGATCCGGGCCACTTCCTCCATATTGTAGACAGCCTCATGTTCCGTGATCTCGTGCCAGATATCCCTGCTGTTCAGATAATCATAGATCTCCTGCTTATTCATACCGTTGCCCTCTCTTTACAGTATCTACAGTACCAGTTCATACACAAGAAATTTCCTGGGAACTCCAATATCCGCATAAGTGATCTCAACTGTATCTCTATACTGAAAACCAAAAGACCGGTACATTTTCTGAGGGATCTCATTTCCCTCAATACAGTCCAGCCGGATAGCCTTCTGTCCCCATTTTCCCGCTGTCGAGATGGCGTGTTCCACCAGTTTCCGGGAGTATCCTCTTTTGCCATATTCCGGAAGGACGCGCAGTGCATGAAGGATCACAACCTTATCTTTTTCTGCATTTACCTGCCATTTTACCAGGTCATAAGCCTCGTCACAGTCATGATCCATAATGTAGGCTGCCACGATCCGTTCATCTTCAATCCCTACAAACTGCTGTCCCCGGGCTATGGCTCCTTTGATCATTTCCCCGGAGGGAAATCCGCCTTTATCTCCGTCCGGGAGAAACTCTTTCTCACCCAGCACCTGGCACATCCTCTCGTAAAATGTAAGTAATTCTTTATAATCCTTGTCATCTGCCCTGCGAATTATCATGAACACACCTCAAAATTCAATACACTGTACTAAACAGCTATTTTTTATTATAACACCCACCACGAAAAAAGACCATATTGGTTTCCCAATATGGCCCGGTCGTTTCCCTTGCTATTGATCCTTATAATTTCTCACTGCGTTATGGAAATAATAATAGGGGATCACAAGCAGGATAATGTTGATCACAATCTCCACAATACTGCTTCCGGTCTGGAAGAACGCGGCAAGCTGGATGATAAAAAGCAGCCCGCCCAGGACAACTGTAAGAAGGGACTTCAGTGCAGATTCTGATAAGCCTGCGGCCGTTTCCGCTTCACTTGCCCCGAGCAGCAGCTGTACTGCCAGGATAGAGATCATACCCAGAAGGATTACCAGGATACTTGCGATCCGCAGATGTTTTCAACCTTTTCTTTGCATTTCTTTTCCTCCGTAATTCATTCCTTTGAATAAATGAAAAATCAACGTAGGTGATTATAAATGCCCCAGCCCTTCCTGACAAGAAAAACAACCAAAATAAGCAGGAAAACTACAGATAATTATTCTTTTGCAAGATCCAAAAGGGTATCTCCGGCGAGCCGGTAGACCGTCCAGTCAGACATAGGCTCAGCCCCCAGTGACAGATAAAAGTCAATACTTGGCTTATTCCAGTCCAGGCACCACCATTCCAGACGACCGCATCCCCGCTCCACTGCAATGGAGGCAAGTTTCTTCAGCAGCGCCCTTCCATATCCTTTTCCTCTGGCCTCCGGACGGACATACAGATCTTCCAGATAAATTCCTCCCCGCCCCAGAAAAGTGGAGAAATTATGGAAAAACAAGGCGAATCCTACTTCCTTCCCGTCCTCAAGAACGAAAAGGACTTCTGCCTTCTCCTTATCAAAGATCCAGTTCTCCAACAGAACTTCATCTGCCACCACTTCATCCAGCATATGTTCATAGTCTGCAAGTTCTCTGATAAACGCCAGGATCAGCGGGGTATCTTCCCGCTGGGCATTTCTGAATTCAATCCAGTCACTCATATCTGTCCCCTCCTGCTGCCGCCATTATCTCTCCCGGGGATAAACCATTCCCCACTGTTTTCGCAGCCGGTCCATGATCTCCATGACCCGGACACTGTCTGAAAGGGGCATGGAAGAACTCTCCATTACTCCCGCCCGGATAGCCTCGATACATTCCCGCACCTCATATTCATATCCACTGATCTGCTCCGGTACATCCATCTGCTTCAGGAGCCGGTCTTCCGTATCATAGACAGCGATACTCCGTGGATTGTTGATATTCTCCACCACAATGTAGCCTTTCTCCCCATAGAAAATCCCCTTCCGGTCGGATCTGCTGTAAATGTCATGG
>NZ_DBGCJQ010000111.1:0-28597 GCF_048354975.1 Massilistercora timonensis
TGCTCCGAGGCTGACGCTTAACCTCCGCCATCATCCGGCCCCCGCCTTATCGCCAACTTGCACGGCAAAGTCCTGAATTGTCAAGATGATTCTGCGGAAGAATATGGAACAGGGAAGCGCATACAGCCTGCCGATAGAAACCATATGGAAGCGTTAGAATCCGTTACAGAAAAACACCTGCGATTTCATGCGAAGATTTGACTTCCTGTCAAATCTGAGAAGAGCCTGAGCCGGGAAATCATCAGATTTCCCGGCGAATTGCTCTGGTCATGAAATCGCAGGTGTTTTGATGTTAAGGATTCTTCGCGAACTTTTCTGGCTTCTATCGGCAGGCTGTATGCACTTCCCTGAGCAATGTTCAGTTCACAGAATCAACGCGATAAACCTGAATTTGGTAGCACTTGCTGAAATTTCCTGTCTTGATTTGTCTATCCTGCCATCTTGTCTTCTTGGAAGTATTCTTCTATAATAAAACAATCATCTGGAGAGTTCTCTCTATGAAAGGCCGGGTCTTCCGGCTGTCCATTCTTTATCCGGCGGTTTCCGCCATTTGTTTCCAGACCTTTTTTAGAGCTCACTTAAAGGTTGCAACGGTTTGTTTTGTTTTCTATAATGAAAGGAGAAAATCAAGAATGCAACAATTTCACACTCAGGAATATCCTATTGCGAACCGTAACTACAAGGATCGCCTGTTTCGTTTTGTGTTCAATAACAAGAAGGACCTTCTGGATCTATATAATGCGATCAACGGAACCAATTATGACGATCCGGAAGAGCTGGAGGTCAACACCCTGGAAAATGTTCTGTATCTTTCTATGAAGAACGATTTGTCCTTCCTGATCGATGCGGAACTGAACCTGTATGAGCACCAGAGCACTTATAATCCCAACATGCCAATGCGGGGGCTTCTGTATTTCGCAGGCGTTTACAACAGACACATTTCCAGCCGCGAGATCAATATTTACAGTAGTTCACCTAAAGTATTTCCTTTTCCCCAGCACATCGTGTTCTACAATGGAACCCAGGAGGAACCGGACCGGAAGATTTTAAAACTGTCAGATCTTTTCCAGCGGCCAACCGGGGAGAAAGAGCCATGCCTGGAATGAATACCATCCGGAAGAATCAGGCGAGAGGGCAAGATCTGCAGGAAGCAGTGGAAGCGGCGGTGGAAAGCTGTATTGCCGGCGGGGTTCTGGCGGATATCCTGAGAGCGCAGAAAGCAGAGGTGGTACAGATGGTACTGGAAGGATTTGATCAGGAAGCATACGAGAAAGCCATGAAAAAAGAAGGCTATGAGGACGGATATCAGGAGGGAAAAGAAGACGGATATCAGGAAGGAATCGAGCAAGGAATCGAGCGGGGGATCTGCGGATTGATCCGTTCCTTACAGGATTTTGATATTCCAAAGGAACAGATCATCCGGAAGCTTCAGGATACTTATCAGCTTACAAAAGAAGAGGCTGCAAGTTATTTGGAGAAATGTTAGCAGATCTCAGGTTTGTTGTATAGCAAAGAGAACCCCCCATCCAGAATATTCTGGATGGGGGTTTTTATAAATCGTATAGAATATTAAGTCTGGGGCTGTTCACCGCCGCCCTGGTCAGTGCCGTCACCTTGGTCAGGGCCGCCGCCCTGGTCAGGGCCGCCGGGTTTAGTGTCACCGCCCTGGTCAGTGCCACCGCCACCGGAGTCACCGCCGCCGGTCTGTCCACCGGTTTGCCCGCCGCCAGTCTGTCCGCCTCCGGTGTTGCTGGAATCGCCGGTATTGCCGTTATCCTTATTGTCGTCTTTCGTCTTGTCCTTATCTTCAACAGCCTCGCCGTTTTCACCTACGACGCCTGCATGTCCGGAACATCTTTCGGTTGGGACAGTATCCTTCGCGAAATATTCAGTAATGCTTGGACATTGTCCAGCCACCGCCAGTTTACCGGTCAGCTTGCAGACGGTCTTCTTCTCGATCGAATTGGGCATCTCGAAATCTTTGTGGTCCAGATCCTTATGGATCCGGCTCATGATACCCTGCCACAGACGGAAACGGAAGTTACTGTCATAGTTACATTCCTTGTTGTCGTCGTATCCGCCCCATACCGCACAGGTATAATAGGGAGTGTATCCGCAGAACCACAGGTCCTTCTTGGAGGTGGTGGTACCTGTCTTGCCGGCAACCGGCATGTTGTTCAGGCGGCAGGCAGTTCCGGTACCGCTTTCAACAACGGTCTCCATTGCGCTGGTCAGAAGAGCGGCAGTGCTGTCCTTGAGCACGGTACGTGTCTCCTGTGTATTCTCCAGCAGCACATTGCCGTCGTGATCCAGGATCTTGGTGTACATGGTAGGAGAGTTATAAACTCCGCCGTTTGCGATGGTCGCGTAAGCAGCGCACATCTGATAGTTATAGACACCGTCTGTGATACCGCCAAGAGAAAGTGCCTGAACGATATCGGAATCCTTATGCAGTGTTGTGATACCAAAGTCTTCACAGTATTCGAATCCCAGTTCCTGGGTGATCTCATCGCTGACTTTGACGGCAGCTACGTTGACAGACTGGGCAATAGCTGTCCGGTAGGTGATATCTCCCAGATGACGCCCGTTGGCGTTCCGGATCTCTTTTCCGTTCTTGTATTTATAGGAATCGTCCCGGACGATGGTGGCAAGGGTCTTTCCGCAGGAGTCCAGGGCCGGCGCGTAGGCCGCCAGGATCTTGAAGGTAGAACCAGGCTGACGCTTTGAACCCTTGTAGGCCCGGTTCAGTCCCTGGTTGGTCTTCTGTCCGCGGCCGCCTACCATGGCTTTGATCTGTCCGTTGGACTGATCCATGATGGTGACGGAAGCCTGCGGCTGAGGGGTGATGGTGATACGTTCATCATAAGTGTCCCCTTCTTTGGCGATGGTCTTCTTCCATCTTTCTACCATTTCCTTGGCTTTATCCTTACTGGAATAGAGAAGTCCCTGATCGTCGCCGTATTTCTCTTTCACAAATTTCTTGATATGGCCGGAACCATAGTTTTCTACTGAGCCGTCGGCACGGGTAACAGTCAGGGCATAATCCAGGCCGTATTCTTTCAGACCGGGATAGTTGCTGTCATCGTTCATCTCCTCGTCGCAGATCTTCTGCATTTCCATGTTCTGGGTGGAGTAGATGGTGAGACCGCCGCTGTAAAGGGCGTTGTAAGCCTGGGTCTCGCTGTAGCCCAGCTGGTCCTGCAGATCCTGCATTACCTGATCCGCCAGGGCGTCTACAAAATAGGAAGTGGAGCTTTCGCTTTCTTCTACTTTGGTATTAACCTGCTGGATCCGTGCGTAGACATCGTCTTCCAGTGCCTCGTCATAGGCGGCCTGGTCGATGTATCCCTGGTCCAGCATATTGTTCAGCACCTTCTGGCGCCGCTTGGCGTTGGCTTCCGGGTTTGTCACCGGATTGTAGCCGGAAGGACTCTGGGTGATACCTGCAATGACCGCACATTCTGACAGAGTGAGCTCGGACACATCCTTGGCAAAATACCGCTGCGCCGCAGACTGTACTCCCAGAGAGTTCTGTCCCAGATTGATGGTATTGAGATAAGCCTCCAGGATCTCTTCCTTGCTCATCTGCTTCTCGATCTCAAGGGCCAGGAACTGTTCCTGGAGCTTTCGCTGTAATCTATCGTAAAACGTCTTCTCTTCTGTAAACTCGGGGAACACGTTGTTCTTGATCAACTGCTGGGTCAGGGTACTGGCTCCCTCGGAGAAATTGCCGCTGGTGAGACCTACCATGGCCGCACGGGCGATACCCTGCAGGTCGATGCCGTTGTGATCATAGAAACGCTCGTCCTCGATGGCGATAAAAGCATGCTGGAGATCTTCCGGGATCTCATCCAGTGTCTTGTAAACGCGGTTGGAACCGGATGCTACGAAACGCTGGATCTCGGTCTTCCCGTCGTCCGCGTAGACAAAAGTAGTGTATCCCGATGGCTTTACATCGGCAGGGGAAACCTCCGGTGTATTATCCAGGATCTTTTTGACAAAAACACCGCCGCCAACAACGCCGACGATTCCCACAAAAAGCAGACAAAGCAAAAATGCCTTGAAAAGTCTTACGCCAACCCGCTTTCCCTGCATGGTGGATTTGGACGTGATCTTTTTCTGCCTTTGGGACGCTTTTTTCTTACCATAATTCATGCGCGTCTGCCTCCTTTATACCAGGTCATTATAACAAATAACAGTATTGAAATAAAGAAAAAAATGAAAACTTCACATTTTGGTAGGAAAAACTTAAGAAATTCGGTATAGTAATAAGAAGGAGATGTCTCAGACAGAATACAGCGAAAGGAACAGACGGGAAATGGAGTCGGAATACAAGATTGTTTATGCGGGCGGGGAAGCTCAGATCATAGAGAAGAAATCCAGATTTATCGCCACAGTGGTCCCGGTGGAGACAGAAGAAGAGGCGCTGGCATTTATCGAGTCCTTGCGCAAGAAATACTGGGATGCAACTCACAACTGTTATGCATATGTGGTGGGGGAGAGAAATGAGATCCAGCGCTGCAGCGACGACGGGGAACCTTCCGGGACGGCGGGCCGCCCTATGATGGATGTGCTTGCCGGGGCGGGAGTACATAATGCGGCGGTGGTAGTGACCCGGTATTTCGGTGGAACTCTCCTTGGAACCGGGGGCCTGATCCGGGCTTATTCTCTGGCGGTGCAGGAGGGGCTTGCCGCCGCGGAGGTGATCACCCGGATCCCTGGAGTAAAGCTGAAGCTTACAGCAGAGTACACGGAGCTTGGGAAGATCCAGTATCTTCTGGGAGAGAGAGGTCTGGCGGCCCAGGAGGCGGTCTACACGGAGAAGGTGGAACTGACGGTCCTTGTCCCGGAAGCGGACGCCGCCGGGATAAAGGAATCTCTGACAGAAGAGACCAGCGGCAGGATCCGGATAGAAGAGCTGGGGAAATGCGGGATCGCCAACCGGAAAGGGAAATTGACAGAACTGAAAGAAAGATAAAAGAAAGGGCCGGCGGGAAAGGAAAAAACCTTTCCGCCGGCCCTTTTCAAAGAGTGAGGGACATATCCGCGAATTGCTTCCCTAACTAACTGAATTCCGGTTCGATCAGACCAAAGCTTCCGTCCTTGCGCCGGTACACCACATTTACTTCGTCTGTCTGTGCATTGCAGAATACGAAGAAATCGTGGCCCAGAAGTTCCATCTGCACGCAGGCGTCTTCCGGGAACATGGGCTTAATGCCAAATTTCTTGGTGCGGACGATGCGGATCTCGCCGTCGTCTTCCACCACATCCTGATTTTCAAAGAATTCCTGTTTGAAGTTGCCGCCTTCCTGATGTCTGGCGATCAGCTTGTTCTTGTACTTGCGGAGCTGGCGCTCGATGACTTCCTCTACCAGGTCAATGGATACGTACATATCTGTGCTTTCCTGCTCTGAGCGGATCAGTCCGCCCTTGACAGGGATGGTGACTTCAATCTTCTGGTGTTCTCTCTGTACGCTCAGGGTTACATGGATTTCCGTATCAGGAGTAAAATACCTTTCCAGTTTTCCCAGCTTGCTTTCAACAGACTGCCTTAAACCCGGTGTGACATCAATGTTTTTGCCGATAATGATAAACTTCATGCTACCAACTCCTTTTTGCATAATTTCAGGTATTATAGTCTGACAATTGGTGTCGAAACTATGAATCTATCTGATATATGTAGTATAGCATGTTTAAGGTCTAATGTATAGCACGGATTACCTCAATTCGTGAAATTTTTCCTTCATGCATCTTGGCCACCCTGAGACCGAAGTCGGAAAAGCGCACACAGGTGCCTACGCCGATCTCAATATCTTCTTCTTCACATCTGCGTGTCAGCACGTCTTTCAGTGTATCGCCTTCCTCATGGGGGATGGAGATCTCCAGGATCTTATTTACGACGCCGGCCTTGGTGGTGGCGCGGAATACCGTCTCGTCTGACACGTCAAAGTCAGAGAATAAAAACTTCCTTGTGGCGAAAAGCACAGCGATGGCGCAGACGCCGATGAGACTGCTCCAGGCAGAAGAGTGTTCCACAATGATCTGCCGGGCGATGGCAAAAAGGAGCACCTCAAACACCGTGTTGGGGGTGTGGTAGTACATCATGCGGATCAGCTCCACGCCGATGATCAGGTTGAAGCAGGTCTCCAGAAGGTCGTCGTAGTTGGGCCATACCGCCAGGTTTGGAATGTTGCCAAGAGAGCTGGCCATACGCAGGGAAAGCAGAAGAATCCCGATAGCCAGCATGATGGCGATAAAGAATTCCAGAAGGACGGCAAGGCGCTTCAGAAAAATAGATACGTACTGTTTCATAGGCTCCTCCTTATGAAAGATAGTGGGTTAAGAGCGGGCTGCCCGCTTGCGCATCCGGGGATCCAGGATCTTCTTGCGAAGCCGCAGGCTCTTAGGAGTTACTTCCAGAAGCTCGTCAGTGTCGATAAAGTCCAGGGCCTGCTCCAGACTTAAGATCTTGGGCGGCGTTAAGCGCAGGGCCTCATCGGCGCTGGAAGAACGGGTGTTGGTAAGATGCTTGGTCTTGCAGACATTGACTTCGATATCGTCGGTCTTGGCGTTTTCGCCGATGACCATTCCGGAGTAGACTTTCTCACCGGGGCCAATGAACAGAACGCCCCGCTCCTGGGCGCTGTAGAGTCCGTAGGTGACAGACTCGCCAGTCTCATAGGCGATGAGAGAGCCCTGCTTGCGGTACTGGATGTCCCCCTTGTAGGGCGCATAGCCCTCGAAGGCGGTGTTCATGATCCCGTTGCCCTTGGTATCCGTCAGAAACTCGCCCCGGTAGCCGATGAGTCCCCGGGAAGGGATGGAGAATTCCAGCCGGGTGTAGCCGCCGTTGGAGACGCCCATATTGCGCAGCTCCCCTTTGCGCTGGCTGAGCTTGTCGATGACGGTCCCGGTGAATTCATCGGGCACGTCGATGAAAGCGGTTTCCACAGGCTCCAGCAGTTTGCCGTTTTCGTCCTCATGGTAGAGAACCTCTGCTTTGCTGACGGCAAATTCATATCCTTCCCGCCGCATATTCTCGATCAGGACGGAGAGATGGAGTTCTCCACGGCCGGATACTTTGAAGCTGTCGGTGCTGTCCATCTCTTCCACCCGGAGACTGACGTCGGTGTTCAGTTCCCGGAAGAGACGGTCCCGCAGATGGCGGGAGGTGACGTATTTGCCCTCCTGTCCGGCAAAGGGGCTGTCGTTGACGATAAACTGCATGGCGATGGTGGGTTCGGAGATCTTCTGGAAGGGGATGGCCGTGGGATTCTCCGGGGAACACAGGGTGTCGCCGATGGAGATATCCGCGATGCCGGAGATGGCTACGATGGAGCCGATGGTGGCTTCCTTTACCTCCACTTTGTTCAGCCCGTCAAACTCGTACAGCTTGCTGATGCGCACCTTCTCCAGACGGTCCGGGTCGTGTTCATTTACCACGGCGGCGTCCATGCCTACCCGGATCACGCCGTTTTCCACTTTCCCGATGCCGATACGCCCCACATACTCATTGTAGTCGATGGTGCTGATGAGAACCTGGGTGTCTGCTTCCGGATCGCCTTCCGGCGCAGGGATGTATTTCAATATGGTCTCAAAGAGAGGCTTCATATCCCGCTTTTCATCAGTCAGATCCAGAACGGCGACCCCGGACTTGGCAGAAGCGTAGACGAAGGGGCAGTCCAGCTGTTCCTCTGAAGCGTCCAGGTCGATGAAGAGTTCCAGGACTTCGTCGATAACTTCTGTGGGCCGCGCCTCCGGACGGTCCATCTTGTTGATGCAGACGATGACCGGAAGAGACAGTTCCAGCGCCTTGCGCAACACGAATTTAGTCTGAGGCATGGCGCCTTCGAAAGCGTCCACCACCAGGACGACGCCGTCCACCATTTTCAGCACCCGTTCTACTTCGCCGCCGAAATCCGCGTGTCCCGGCGTGTCTACAATGTTGATCTTAGTCCCCTTATAAAAGACGGCAGTATTCTTGGAGAGAATGGTGATGCCCCGCTCCCGCTCGATGTCGTTGGAATCCATCACCCGTTCCGCCACTTCCTGATTCTCCCGGAAAACGCCGCTTTGCTTCAACAGCTCGTCCACCAGGGTGGTCTTGCCGTGGTCTACATGGGCGATGATGGCGATATTTCGAATGTCTTCCCGTTTTTGCTTCATAACAGATCTTCCTTTTCTTTTCCTATTTTAAATGTGTTCAGATACTCGTGTACAACGCTAATAGTTTATCATATTTTAAAAAATTTACAAGTACCAGGAAAGACCGGTTCTAAAATCCAGATCTCCTTCATAGACTAAATAGTGACCGAGAAATACGATTTAGAGGAAGGGAGATTGTAAGATTATGTCAGATAAGATCATTGAGAACAACCAGGTAACGATCATGGGCGAGGTGGTATCAGGATTCACGTTCAGCCACGAGGTATTCGGGGAAGGCTTCTACATGGTGGATGTAAGCGTGAAAAGGCTGAGCAATTCCCGGGATCTCATCCCGGTGATGATCTCGGAGCGCCTGATCGACGTGACGCAGGATTATACCGGGGAATTTCTGATGGTGACAGGACAGTTCCGGTCCTATAACCGGCATGAGGAACAGAAGAACCGGCTGGTGCTGTCTGTGTTTGCCAGGGAGGCGGAATTTATTGACGAAGAGCCGGACGGGGCCAAGACCAACACCATCCTGCTGGACGGGTACATATGCAAGCTGCCGGTCTACCGTAAGACGCCCCTGGGCCGGGAGATCGCGGACCTTCTGCTGGCGGTGAACCGCCCCTACGGGAAATCCGATTATATCCCCTGCATCTGCTGGGGCAGGAACGCCCGGTTCGCTTCCACTTTTCAGGTGGGAGAGCATGTGCAGCTGATAGGGCGGATCCAGAGCCGGGAGTATATGAAGAAGCTGTCGGAGACGGAGACAGAGAAGCGGACCGCCTATGAGGTGTCTGTGAGCAAGTTAGAATGCTGTGAAGATTAAACGGTCCTCATTGACATCATATTTGAATAATGATAATATTTTTACAAAGTTTAAAAATGTCAGGAGGATAATTATGGCTATTTTCAAGGGTTCCGGCGTGGCGATCGTCACACCATTTCATGAAGACGAAAGCATTAACTATGATATGCTTGATCAGCTGATAGACTATCAATGTGAGAACGGGACTGACAGTATCATTATCTGCGGTACCACCGGAGAGTCAGCCACATTGTCTGAGGAAGAGCATATGGAATGTGTAAAATTCGCCATCGAGCGGGTGAAGGGCAGAGTGCCTGTGATCGCAGGGACGGGCTCCAACTCCACCCAGACGGCGATCGAGCTGTCCAGAGATGCGGTAGAGTACGGCGCAGACGGACTGCTGGTGGTGACGCCTTATTATAACAAGGCGACCCAGGGAGGACTGATCGCTCACTATACGGCGATAGCCAAAGAGGCCAAAGCGCCCATCATCATGTATAACGTAGCCAGCCGTACCGGCTGTAATCTAGAGCCGGCAACCATCGCTGCGCTGGTGCGGGATGTGGATAACATCGTAGGCGTGAAGGAAGCCTCCGGAAGCATTTCCCAGGTGGCAAAGATCATGTCCATGACAGATGGTAAGATCGACCTGTATTCCGGAAATGACGATCAGATCGTGCCTCTGTTGTCGCTGGGAGGGATCGGAGTGATCTCCGTTCTGGCCAATATCGCTCCGAGAGAAGCGCATGATATCTGTGAGAAATATTTTACAGGGGATGTGGCGGGAAGCGCGGCCCTTCAGCTGAAGGCTATTCCGCTGATCGACCAGCTCTTCTGCGAAGTGAATCCGATCCCGGTGAAGAAGGCGGTCAGCCTGACGGGATTTGACTGCGGACCTCTGCGTATGCCGCTGACGGAACTGACGCCGGAGCATGAGAAGTCTCTGGTGAAAGCCATGAAGGATTTTGGGATCAAACTGGCGTAAACGTGTTTGATATAGAAGTGATACAGACAGGAGGAAGGCAATCGTGATACGGGCGATCATGCACGGCTGCAACGGAAGGATGGGCCGTGTTATCACAGAGATGACAGCAAAGGAACCGGAGATGGAGATCGTGGCGGGCGTGGATGCCTATACGGAAACGCCCAATACCTATCCGGTGTTTGAGAAGATTGAAGACTGCGATGTGGAGGCAGATGTGATCATTGATTTCTCCAATGCGGCGGCGGCAGATACTCTGCTGGACTATGCGGCGGCGCGCAGGCTTCCGCTGGTGTTATGTACCACCGGGCTTTCTGAGGAACAGCTGGCCCATGTGGAGGCGGCGGCAAAGGAGACGGCGGTTCTTCGTTCCGCCAACATGTCCATGGGCATCAATCTGCTCCTGAAGCTTCTGCGGGACGCTTCCAGAGTGCTGGCGCCTGCGGGATTTGACATTGAGATCGTGGAGCGTCACCACAACCAGAAGCTGGACGCCCCCAGCGGGACGGCGCTGGCCCTGGCGGACGCCGTCAACGATTCCCTGGATAATGCTTATCATTATGTCTATGACAGAAGCCAGGTGCGCCAGAAGCGGGAGGCCAAAGAGATCGGTATTTCCGCTGTCCGGGGCGGGACCATTGTGGGTGACCATGAGGTGATCTACGCAGGGACGGACGAAGTGATCGAATTTAAACATACCGCTTATTCCCGGGCGGTCTTCGCAAGAGGCGCGGTGGAAGCCGCCAAGTTCCTTGCGGGGAAACCGGCGGGACGTTATGACATGGCGGACGTGATCGAAGCCCAGTAGGAAAAAGCACGGAGAATTACATAGCAGGAGGAGTTTATGAGAGAGTTGGAGGAGCGTTATCTGAAGAGACTTTCTGAACTTTATCCCACCATCGCCAAGGCATCTACAGAGATCATCAATCTGCAGGCGATCCTGAATCTGCCAAAAGGAACGGAACATTTCCTTACCGATATCCATGGAGAATACCAGGCCTTTTCTCATGTTCTGAAGAATGGGTCTGGTTCCGTGAGGCGCAAGATCGAAGATGTTTTTGGAAATACTGTGAGTAGCAGGGACAAACAGGCCCTTGCTACTCTTATTTATTATCCGAGAGAGAAGATGGAGCGGATCCGGAAGTCAGAAGAGAACCTGGAGGACTGGTACAAGATCACCCTGTACCGGCTGATCGAAGTGTGCAAGCGCGCGGCCAGCAAGTATACCCGGTCCAAGGTGCGCAAAGCCCTTCCGGCAGAGTTTTCTTACGTGATCGAAGAACTGATCACAGAGAAGGCGGAGCTGACGGACAAAGAATCTTACTATAATTCCATTGTCAGCACCATCATTGATCTGGGAAGGGCGGAGGAATGTATCGCGGCCTTTGCTCAGGTGATCCAGCGTCTGACGGTGGACCACCTGCATATCCTGGGGGATATCTATGACCGGGGACCGGGTCCTCACATCATTATGGATAAGCTGATGGAGTATCACAGCGTGGACATCCAGTGGGGGAATCATGACGTGCTGTGGATGGGGGCGGCGGCAGGACAGAGGGCCTGTATCGCCAATGTGATCCGCATCTGCGCCCGGTATGGGAATCTGGATATCCTGGAGGACGGATATGGCATCAACCTGCTCCCGCTGGCGGCATTTGCCATGGATACTTATCGGGAGGATCCCTGCAGCTGTTTCGCATTAAAGAGCCCGCCGGCCCACGGGGAAGGGGAACGGGCCATGGACATGCGGATGCACAAGGCCATCTCGGTTATCCAGTTCAAGGTGGAAGGTCAGGCCAGCCGCCGGAATCCGGATTTTCATCTGGAAGGAAGGAATCTGCTGCACAAGATCAATTTCCAGGAGGGAACGGTGGAAATTGATGGCAAGACCTATGAGATGCTGGATACAAACTTCCCTACGGTAGATCCGGAGGATCCCTATGCCCTTTCGGAAGCGGAAGAGGAGATCATGGAGCGGCTTGGGCAGGCCTTTACAAATTGCGCGAAGCTGCAGGAGCATATGCGGTTTCTGCTCAATAAAGGGAGTCTTTATAAGGTATATAACAAGAACCTTCTCTATCACGGCTGCGTTCCCCTGACGGAGGAGGGACAGCTGAAGGAGGCGGAAGTTTGCGGGAAGAAATGCAAAGGCGCCAGTCTCTATCAACTGCTGGAAGAATATGTGAGAAAAGGCTTTTACGCAGAGGAGGAATCAGAGCGGGAAAAGGGCAGGGATCTGATGTGGTACATCTGGCAGGGACAGGATTCCCCTCTGTTTGGCAAGGATAAGATGGCGACTTTTGAGCGGTATTTTCTGAAGGAAAAAGAGACCCACGCAGAGAAGAAGAATCCCTACTACCGTTATCTGGAAGATCCCCGGGTGGTCACCGGTATCCTGAAGGAATTTGGCCTTGAGGGGGAGGAATCTCATATCATCAACGGCCATGTTCCGGTGCGTCTTAAAGACGGAGAGAGCCCGGTGAAATGTGGCGGGAAAGTGCTGGTCATTGACGGTGGTTTCTCCAAAGCCTATCAGAAGGAGACCGGGATCGCAGGCTATACCCTGATCTATAATTCTTACGGGCTGATCCTGGCTGCCCACGAGCCTTTCGAATCGACGGAGAGCGCTATTGAGAAGGAGACGGATATCCACTCTGACAGTATTGTGGTCAAAAAGACCCTGCAGCGCAAGAAGGTGGGAGATACCGATATTGGTACGGAGTTAAAAGAACAGATCCATGATCTGGAGGAGCTTCTCTACGCTTACCGGAGCGGCCGCCTGACAGAAAAAATCTAGGGAAAGAAACAGACAGGAAAAAACAGGAAGAAGCTGGAAGGTATAGAATCTCCCAATCTGCAGATATTACTAACACCAGGAAATACCTGATAAGTTAAGAATCTGCATGAAAGGGAGATAAGATCATGAAACAGTTTCAGAAATTGCTGGCAGTGCTTCTGTGTGTGGGAGCGCTTACTACTGGTCTTGCCGCCTGCGGAAGCGACGGGGACGCCGAGGATAACGGCGCGGTGCATACGGAAGACACCGATCAGAAGGATATGAACGGCGCCACCGACGGGACTGCCGATGACGGCGTGCTGGACGAGATCGGCGAGGATGTGAAGGACGGCGCCGAGGATATTGGCGAGGATGTGAAGGATGGCGTGGAAGACATGGAGAGGGACGCCAAAGATCTGGAGAACGGATAGGCATAGAGCAGGGAATCCAGGCTGTAAAGAGGCTGTGCAAGAAGGCACAGTCTCTTTTTTTTCCTTCTGAATTGTGATATACTGAACGGGTAAAAAACGGTACAAAGCGTGCAAGAAGGAGAAAAAGCATGGCGAGAGAATTGTTGATGGGCAATGAGGCCATTGGACTGGGTGCCATCCGGGCCGGCGTAAGCCTGGTGGCCGGATATCCCGGCACTCCCTCCACGGAGATCCTGGAGACGGTGGCAAAGCATAATCAGGACGGCGCCATCCATGTAGAGTGGTCGGTGAACGAGAAGGCGGCTCTTGAGGTGGCGGCGGGAGCTTCCTACGCGGGAGCCAGGACCCTGGTGACCATGAAGCAGGTGGGGTTAAATGTGGCCAGCGATCCGCTGATGAGCCTGGCCTATGTAGGTGTGGAAGGGGGCATGGTGATCGTGTCCGCGGACGACCCGGGTCCCATCTCTTCCCAGACAGAACAGGACACCCGGCACTTTGGAGCATTTTCCAAGCTTCCGGTATTCGATCCCTCTTCTCCGGAGGAGGCTTATGAGATGGTGGAGGCTGCCTTTGTCTGTTCGGAGGAGTATAAGACCCCGGTGCTGCTGCGGCCCACAACAAGGGTCTGCCATGGCTGCGCTTCCATTGATGTGAAGGAAGGCGGCGGGAGAGAGACGCCGAAAGGATTTGTGAAGGATACAGGACGGTGGGTGATCTTTCCCCGGCTCTCCTATCAGAACCATAAGAAGATCGAGGCCAGGAATGAAGAACTTTCCCATCGTTTTTCCGAAAGTCCCTTTAACCGGATGGAAGGCCGGAAAGAGGAGAAGGGAAAGGGGATCGCCGCAGGAGGAGTCTCCTATGCCTATGTGAAGGAATCCCTTCCCGGGGAAGTTCCCCTCCTGAAGATCGGAACCCCCCATCCCTTCCCGGAGGAACTGGCGGTTAGGTTTCTGGAAGGACTCTCGGAAGTGCTGGTCCTGGAGGAACTGGATCCGGTGATCGAGAAGGAACTGCTGCGGATCGTGGGGAAATACCATCTTCCGGTGACCATCAGAGGGAAACTGACCCAGGATACCCGGAATGCGGGAGAGAACAGCGTGGAGAGCGTGCGCAGGGACCTGGCGGCCTTCCTGCCCCAGTATCCGGAGCTTTTGAAGGTGGAGCCTGCATTTAGCGGACAGGACGCCCCTGCCCTTCCGGTGCGTCCGCCAGTGCTGTGCGCGGGATGTCCCCACCGGGCTTCCTTCTATGCGGTAAAGCAGGCGGCGAAGGGGAGAAAGGCGGTGTTCTCCGGGGATATCGGCTGTTATACCCTGGGGAATGTAAAGCCGCTGGATATGGTGGACACCTGCCTGTGCATGGGGGCGGACGTCACCATCGCCCAGGGATTACATATCATAGAACCAGACAGTGTGAATTTCTCCTTTATCGGAGATTCCACTTTCTTTGCCTCCGGGATCACCGGTGTGGTAAATGCAGTCTATAACCAGACGGATATTGTGCTGGTGGTGCTGGACAATTCCACCACGGCCATGACCGGCCATCAGCCCCACCCGGGGACCGGCCGGACCATGATGGGAGAGATCGTGGAGAAGATCAGTATCCGGAAGATCCTGGAGGGCATTGGCGTGGCCAGGATCGTGGAGGCGGATCCTCTGAACCTTGAGGAGGCGGTGGCAGCAGTCCGGGAGGTGCTGGACGTCCCGGGAGTACGCGTGGTGATCTTCAAGTCGCCCTGTATCGCGGTGGCGAAACCGGTGCGCCAGTATCAGGTGGAGCGGGAGAACTGTACCTTCTGCCGCCAGTGCATCCGGGAGATCGGGTGCCCGGCAGTCACGGTAGAGGAGGGCAAGGCCCACATTGAACCTTCCCTTTGTTTTGGCTGCGGGCTGTGCGCCCAGATCTGCCACTTTGAAGCCATAAAGGAGGTGGGGTCACATGAGTAAGAATTGTCTGTTGTGCGGTGTGGGCGGCCAGGGAGTGATCCTGGCGTCCAAGCTGATCGCCTGCGCGGCCATGGAACAGGGGCTCAAGGTGCGGACTTCGGAGACCATCGGGATGTCCCAGCGGGGCGGCAGCGTGGTGAGCCATGTGCGGATGGGGGAGGAAGTCCATTCCCCCATGATCCCGGAAGGACAGGCGGACCTGATCCTTGCCTTTGAGCCGGCGGAGGCTGTGCGAAGCCTATCCTACCTGAAGAAGGGAGGCGCGGTGGTGGTGAACCGGAAGGCGGTACAGTCTGCGGTATCCACCTTAAGCCAGCAAGAATATGAGGGAGATGAGATGATCGAGTATCTCCGGGCACAGGATCTTCGGCTCTATGTGGTGGACGGAGAAGAACTGTGCGCCAGGGCCGGCTCTCCCAAGGTGCTCAATGTGGCCCTTCTTGGAACGGCCGCAGCCAGCGGCGCCCTGGGGATCACACCGGAAGAGATGGAACGGGAGATCCAAAGACGAGTGAAACCGGCCTATGTGGAAATGAATGTAAAAGCCCTGGCCCTTGGAGTCCGGGCAGAAGAGGAAGGGAGGACCAGCCGATGAAAATGACAGAGCTTCAGTTTCGACTGATCAAGGAAAATCTGAAGGTACTGACATCAAAACCCTGTTTCTATAAAGAAAAATTCAAAGACATTGACATTGACGCCATCAAGAGCCAGGAGGATTTTGAGAAGCTTCCCTTCACCTGGAAGGGGGACCTGCGGGATGCCTATCCCCTGGGGCTGCAGGCGGAGCCGGACGAAGAGATCGTGCGCATCCATTCTTCCTCCGGGACCACCGGAACGCCGGTGATCATTCCCTATACCCAGAAGGATGTGGACGACTGGGCCAAGATGTTTGCCCGCTGCTATGAGATGGCGGGGATCACCGCCCTGGACCGGATCCAGATCACGCCGGGGTATGGCCTGTGGACTGCGGGGATCGGATTCCAGCTGGGAGCGGAGCATCTGGGAGCCATGACCATTCCCATGGGTCCCGGCAATACCGAGAAGCAGCTGCGGATGATGCAGGATCTGAAGGCCACCGTTCTCTGTGCCACCTCTTCCTATGCCCTCCTTTTGGCAGAGGAGATCGCCAAACGGGATCTTACCGATAAGATCTATCTGAAGAAGGGCGTCATCGGCTCGGAACGGTGGGGCGATAAGATGCGTAAACGGATCGCCGCGGAGCTTGGAGTCCAGCTCTATGATATCTATGGACTGACAGAGGTCTACGGACCGGGGATCGCCATGAGTTGCGATTATGAGTGCGGCATGCATTACTGGGATGACTATGTGTACTTTGAGATCGTGGATCCCAAGACCGGGGAGGTGCTGCCGGATGGAGAGATCGGAGAGCTGGTGATCACCACTCTGCGCAAACAGGGAGCGCCCCTGATCCGCTACCGGACCCACGACCTGACCCGATTTATCCCCGGGGACTGCCCCTGCGGGTCCCGGTTCCCCAGGATCGACACCCTGATCGGGCGGACTGACGATATGGTGAAGGTGAAGGGAGTTAACATCTTCCCAAGCCAGATCGAGGAAATGTTAAAAGGGGTGCAGGAGGCTTCCAGCGAGTACCAGTTTATGCTGGATCATATGAACGGAAAAGACGTGTGCACTCTCTTCGTGGAGATCAACAAAGGAGTAGACCCGGTGGAGGCCACCCGGGTGATCCAGCAGGAATTCAAGGCCAAGATCGGCATCATGACCAATGTAAAACCAGTGGCCATCGGAGACCTTCCCCGCAGCGAGAAGAAATCCACCCGGATCTTCGACAACCGGTACTAGTCTCCAGATAGAACGTGAAAGGAGCCCAGTCATGCGATTTCGTCCCTGCATTGACATTCACAACGGAAAAGTAAAACAGATCGTAGGCGGCAGCCTTCAGGATGAAGGGGACTGCGCCAGGGAGAACTTTGCCTCAGACCGGGAGGCGGCGGATTTTGCAAGGCTATACCAGAAGGATGGCCTTGCCGGCGGACATGTGATCCTTCTGAACCCTGCCTCCTCTCCTTATTACCCGGAGACCAGACGGCAGGCCTTAAGCGCCCTTGCCGCTTATCCCGGCGGCCTGCAGGCAGGGGGCGGAATCACGGCCGGGAACGCGGCGGAATACCTGGACGCAGGGGCAAGCCATGTGATCGTGACTTCCTATATCTTCCGGGACGGCCAGATCCGGTGGGAGAACCTGGAGCGCCTGCGGCAGGCGGTGGGGAAAGAGCGGATCGTAATAGACGTAAGCTGCCGGAAGCGGGAGGGCGCCTACTATATCGTGACAGATCGGTGGCAGAAGTTTACAGATGTGAAGCTGACAGAAGCGATTCTGGAGAAGCTTGGCAGAAGCTGTGATGAATTCCTGGTCCACGGGGTGGACGTAGAGGGCAAGGCATCTGGCGTGGAGGAAGATCTGGTCCGGCTGCTTGGCGGCTTTTCAGGAATACCAGTCACCTATGCCGGCGGCATCGGAAGTATGGCGGATCTGGAGCGGTTCCGCAAGATCAGCGGCGGGAAGCTGGACTTCACCATTGGAAGCGCCCTGGATCTCTTTGGAGGGGAGATCCCCTATGAAGTGGTGAAAAAGATCAGACTGTGAAGAGAAAAATGGTGAAAATAAAATTTCATAAAAGAAACAAAATGTAAATTAACTTACATTTTACAGAAACAGGATACCACTCTTTACCTCCTGTTGATAAGATACATAGCGTAAACGATACAAAACGTTGATGTTTATCAGGAGGAAAGAGAAATGTTGAAACAACAGACTGCTTCACAGTCACAGAAATTAATGGTATTTGTGCTTACAATGTCCCTTTATGGACTGGCAACTTTATTTACAGAACTGATCCCGTCTTTTCAGGTAGGGATCGTGGAATTCTCCGTGGAGTATTTCCTGTTCATCCCACTGGTGCTGGCAATGCTGTTTGATCCTATGTCGGCGGCTTTGGGAGCGGCGACCGGCGAGCTGGTGTTCAGTGAGATCATGTTGGGACAGTTTGGCGGCCTGGGCGAGCTGGAGAAATTCATTACCGTTACCATCGGCGTTTACATCGCCGGCCGTCTGGTAAGAGATCCCAGGAACCGGAAGATGGTGGGGATCGCTGCCATCGGAGGCGTGATCATCCAGCAGGCCATGGGAACTATTGTAGATATCCTGAAGGTACAGTTTGCGGTACAGGATTTCGAAGCGGTTCCGGGACTCCCGGAGAGTGTGTTTGCAACAGAAGGATTTGCATTTTTCAATGATGTGCTGTTCTCCGGCATTCTGTTCTGTCTGCTGCCCACATTGTTCCTGGTGCCCAAGCTCTACGGCAAGATCGAGCCTCTGCTTGGAATGCAGCCCAGGACAGTTGAAACTGCGCTTGAGCCCATCAGCGGTAAGGTGATCTTTGTTTCACTGGCGGCATTTGCGGTAGCCATCGGTGCGGAAATGCTGGCGGAGAGCGGCATGTCCCTTATTGACTGGGAGGCTGACTGGGCGGAGAGTACAACAGCCCTGGCGGTCGGCATGGTGGTAGCGGCAGTGATCGCGGTTGTGGCGATCCTGGTCATCAAGGCCCGCTCCAATGGATCAAACGCGGCGAAGACAGCGTAGGAAGAGGGAGCCGTCATGAGTATGATCGAGATCAGGGATTTGACTTATACTTACCCGGGCGCTGAAGAGCCTACGCTCAAAGGAGTGGATCTTGAGATTGAAAGAGGAGATTTCCTTGCCATCGTAGGAAATAACGGATGTGGAAAATCTACCTTATGCAAAGTTATGAATGGTCTGATCCCGCATTTTATCGCGGGGAAATTTACCGGCACCGTCGAGATCGACGGTGCCAGTACTCTTGAGAGCGAGATTGGGGAGTTAGCCCAGAAAGTGGGCTATGTGTATCAGGACTTCGAGAATCAGATCGTAAGGCCTACAGTCCTGGATGATGCTTCTTATGCATGTATGAACTACGGGATGAAGGATTATCTGGAGAAAGGAAAACAGGCGCTGGGACAATGCGGACTGGAAGGGCGTGAGCAGGATTATATCTGGCAGCTTTCCGGCGGGCAGACGCATCTGCTGGCGTTGGCAGGAGCCGTGTCCCTGCAGCCGGATGTGCTGATCCTGGATGAGCCTATTGCACAGCTGGATCCCATGCATGCGGACCGGATCTATGAAGTCCTGCGGGAATTGAATGAGAAGTACGGCAAGACGATCATTGTGATCGAGCACCACACAGAGTACATCGCGGACTACTGTAAGAATGTACTGCTGTTGAAAGACGGCCATACACAGTGGAAGCTTCCGGCGAAGGAAGCGTTGGGCAGAGTGGAAGAACTTCGAAGTTGCAACATATTTCCACCGCAGGTAACACTGGCCGCCTATGAACTGGAACAAAGCGGGTTGCCTGGCAGCGAGAGTCCCAGGCTCCCTTCCACAATAGAAGACGGGAAGAAGGCATTTGCAGGTCTGGTCTTCCACAAAGATGATTCTTCTGCCGATGCAGAAGACAGGGGTCCGGGGGAAACGGTAGTGTCCTTTCGAAATGTGGCTGTTTCCTACCGGTCAGTAAAAGGGGAGCCCCGACAGATCTTCCGGTCACTGGATCTGGACCTTCATAAGGGAGAGAAGATCGCGCTGATCGGGTCCAACGGGGCGGGTAAATCCACAATGATGAAACTGATGACAGGACTTTTGCGGCCCAATGCCGGGGATATCCGGATAAAAGATATTCAGGTGGAGAATATGAAACCGGAAGGGATGTCCAGATATGTGTCTTTGGTATATCAGAATCCGGAGGATATGTTTATCAAGGATTCCATTGAGGCAGACATTTCTTTCGCTATGCAGGCGCGGCGGGAAGAGAACTGGCAGGAACGGACCGGAGAACTCCTGAAACGTTTCCACCTGTCAGAGCTGAAAGACAGGGACGGGCGTCTCCTGTCAGGGGGGCAGATGAGAAGAGCCAGCCTGGCTATTGGCGTGGCGCTGGAGCCCGAGATCCTTCTTCTGGACGAACCTACTGCGAATCTGGATATCGCCACCCGCAAGGAGATCATGCGTACCTTGAAAGAGATGGAGGATATCACAGAGACGGTGATGATCGCTACCCATGATATGCAGCTGGTGTGTGAATGGGCGGACAGGATCATTGTCCTGTTTCAGGGAGAAGTGATCGCGGACGGGAACCGGGATGAGATCTTCGGGAACCGGGAAGTCCTGGACACTGTAGGGATCCGGCCGCCGGAGATCTTCTCCATGGCACAGGCTCTTGACCATAGAGCATATTGCTATACTATCGATGAATTTGTGAAAGGATTTGGAGGGAGATAGGAAATGGAAACGATCAAGAAAAAGCTGTCGGAAAATATCCTGGATAAACTTTCTATGGATTTCCTGCGCAATCAGGTGTTGAAAAATGCCTACGGAAACGATGATACCTTTATCGCGGCGCTGGATCCCCGGCCGTTATTTGTCTGGTATGCGTTTTTTGCCCTGGTACCCTGGTTTGTAGATGATCTGGTATTTCTGCTTGGCTGTTTTATCCTGGTTGCAGTAACCACAATTATGGCGAAAGTCGCAGGGCTGGTGCTGCTTTTGTTTGGGGTAGGAGTCTTCTCCCAGACGGGATATCTTTTTGTAGTGTCTCTTTTGTTTGGCGGCAACGCAGAGACGGTTGTGCCGCTTTTGATCCTTACTTTGAAGGTGGCTACTGTATCGCTTGCTTCGATCACGGTGTTTTCCGGTTTGGATCCGGACCGGCTGTCCAATGGGCTGATGTGGTACGGATGTCCGGAGAAGTTATCCTTCTCCGTCTCCTATGCCTACCGGATGCTGCCTATGTTGATGGAGGAGTTTCAGAATGTGCTCCTTTCTTACCGGCTGCGGGGAAATGCGCCTGACAGCAGTACGATGACGGGAAAGGTCCGCTATCTGATCTATCAGGTCAAGGTGATCATCCATGCGTTCTATCCGTTGATGCTCAATACGGCGAAACGGTCCAGGACGACGGTAGAGGCGTTGGAGATCAAAGGGTATCGCTACGCTGCCGTCAATAAGGAAGTAAAGAAGATGAAGCTGTCTACGTTGAAGGTCACTTGTGACGATCTTCTTTTTCTGGCGGTTTCTTTCCTTTGGGTAGCGCTTGTAGTATTGGGATCACTGCTGATCGGATAAGGGGGAGAAGAAAAATGTATCTTGATTTTCATACCCATGGGAAACTGGCAAAGAAGCTGCCGTTTTCCACGGCTTATACAGACTGGCTGTTTGGCGAGGCAAAGGGGGCGGGACTTGACGCTCTGTGTCTCACGGAACACTTCAATACGCTGCAGTTCGATGAATTATACGGATATCTGATGAAGACCTGCGACCGGGAAGGAGATACACTGGTCACAAAGGATGGACTTCGGATCTTTGCCGGGATGGAGACAGATATCAGAGAGGGCGGCCATATCCTCTGCCTGGGAGCACCGGAGGAAATCCTGGAATTGAACCGGAGGCTGGAGCCTCATAAGATCTGTGGGAGTTTTCTGCCCTTTCAGAATCTGATGGATCTGTTCGATCAGTATTCTGTAATTGTCGGGGGAGGTCATCCATTCCGGGAAGGCAGCCATATTCCGGAGCTTCCCGAAGAGCAGCTCCGACGCTTTGATTTTCTGGATCTGAACGGGAAAGATGTGGCAGCGGACCGGGAGAAGACCTGGAAACTTACGGAAGGACTGGCAGACCGGCTGGGGATTCCGATGGTCAGCGGAAGCGACACCCATCAGGCAGTTCAGTACGGTTGTATCCGTACCAGGTTTTCGAAAGAAACAAATACAGTGAAGGAATTATACCAGGAGATGCGGGAAGGGAATTATGAGATCCTGATTTCTGATTATGCCGCCTTCCAGGTGAAGACGGCAGGAATCCTGAAACGGGCCCTTAAAGAGATCCATGCGATTGGCGGAGACTATGTATCAGTGCTGACAGAAGGGGGCGAGATGCCTGCAAAGGCTTCGCAGAAAGCAACAGGGAGGAGGCTGCGTTATGGTGCTTGCAATACCGGAATCCGAAGGAAGGTATACCAGGTCTGATAAGAAGATTCTGGAATTTATTGAAGAATCCACAGAGGAATTTCTCTTTATGAGCATTGGACAGCTGGCGGAGCGGCTGGAGATGTCCGAGGCCACCATCTCCAGATTCGCCCGGCATATCGGATATGGTGATTTTAAAGAACTGAAAAGTGCGGTGGCACAGCAGAAGAACGGAAAAGGCGCGGCAAGAAAGATGGCCGGGACGCTGATGAAGGGAGAAGGATTTGATATAGAAAGCTGGTTTTCCTATCAGCAGGAATGTATGATGCGCACGCTGGCAGATCTGGATCAGCGGGAATTCATAAAAGCCCTGGATCAGATCGGGGACGCGCGGCGGATCTTTATCCATGCCAAGAATGCTTCCGCGGCTGCCGGACAGCTTTTATTCTTCCGGCTCAGAAGGATGGGATTCCCGGTCCAGATGATCCCTTCTGGTGGTTCCGAGGTGTTGGAGGGCCTTGCGCAGGCGGGGGAAGAGGATCTGGTGATCCTGTTCAGTTATTCCAAAGTGTCGGAAGAAGGGAAGATGATCCTGGACTATGCCGGGGAGGCCGGGTATAACACACTTGCGTTTACCAGCAGGAAATATGCGCCAAAAGAACAGCGGGCAGACGTGAATCTGTATGTATACCGGGGAGAGAAAAAGGAGTATCATTCCATGACTGCGGCGGTAGCCGTGGTGGACGCCCTGGTCCTTGCCCTTTCAGAAAGGAGTAAAGAGACAATAGCAGCAAGTCTGATCCGCGTGCAGAAGCTGAAAGAACATTACGGCGCAAAGCGTTAGGAAGGGATTGGTTATTGACATTTCCTCTTAAAGGTGCTACAAATGTACTATATGAATCATGAGACTTGATAGAGGCGCGGAAGTCATCAGTACCGGGAAGGCTGGAGCTTGGAAGGCTGCTTTCCGGGGAAAGGGGCGTCCGCCGAAGGGAGAGAAGAGTTTCCGGCTTTTGTCCCTGGGCCGCAGGCAGAATATGCCCCGGACTGTCACATTCGTGGAGCGCTATCACAGGTTTTTTTGCCATGGGCGCGCCGGGGAAGCGTGTTCATGGTTTTTTATTACAAGGAAAGAAAAGAGGAAAAAGGACATGAGAGGAAAGAAAAAGGCAATCTGGGGGATCGCCGCCCTTCTGCTGATCCTGCTTTGCAGCTCCATGACGGTGCTGGCGGCGGACGAAGCAGCAGAGTACGTGCCGGATATGTACGCTACCTTCTGGTCGCTGGTGCCGCCGGTGGTAGCCATCGGTCTTGCGCTGATCACCAAGGAGGTTTACAGTTCCCTGTTTATCGGGATCCTGATCGGAGGAATCTTTTACTCCGGATTCAACTTTGAAGGAACCATCATCCATGTATTCCAGGACGGGATCGTGGGAGTGCTCACAGATGCTTACAACATGGGTATCATCGTATTCCTGGTGATCCTGGGCATCATGGTGTGCATGATGAACAAGGCGGGAGGATCCGCCGCGTTTGGCCGCTGGGCCAGCACAAAGATCAAGACCCGGGTGGGCGCGCAGCTTGCCACTGTGGCGCTGGGCGTGATGATCTTTATCGACGATTATTTTAACTGTCTTACTGTGGGAAGCGTAATGCGTCCGGTGACGGACAAGCACAACGTATCCCGGGCGAAGCTTTCTTATATCATTGACGCTACGGCGGCGCCGGTTTGCATCATCGCTCCCATCTCATCCTGGGCGGCGGCGGTGACCGGCTTCGTGGAGGGAGAGGATGGATTCGCCATCTTTATCCGGGCCATTCCCTATAACTACTATGCGCTTCTGACCATCTTTATGATGATCGTGATCGCGGTGATGAATATTGACTATGGTCCCATGAAGCTTCATGAGGACAATGCTATGAAGGGAGACCTTTACACCACGCCGGACCGTCCCTACGCGGATGCGGAGAATGAGATCGTGGAAGGCAAGGGAAAGGTGATCGACCTGGTATTCCCGGTGCTTTGCCTGATCATCACCTGTGTGATCGGAATGCTTTACACCGGCGGGTTCTTCAGCGGGACCGGATTCGTAGAGGCCTTCTCCAACAGCGACGCTTCTGTAGGACTGATGTTCGGAAGCTTCTTTGCCTTTGTGATCACCATCGTGTTCTACGCGGTGCGCAAGGTGTTAAGCCCCAGAGAGTCCATGGACTGTATCCCGGAAGGCTTTAAGGCCATGGTTCCGGCGATCCTGATCCTGACCTTCGCCTGGACCCTGAAAGCCATGACCGACAGCCTGGGCGCTGCGGATTATGTGGCAAATCTTATGCAGTCTGCGGCGGGAGGACTGATGATGCTGCTTCCGGCCATCATCTTCCTGGTAGGATGCCTCCTGGCCTTTGCCACCGGAACATCCTGGGGAACCTTCGGGATCCTGATCCCCATCGTTGTGGCGGTGTTTAACGGGATCGATGAGAACATGATGATCATATCCATCTCTGCCTGCATGGCAGGCGCGGTGTGCGGAGACCATTGCTCCCCCATCTCGGACACCACCATCATGGCGTCCGCAGGCGGCCAGTGCAACCATGTGAACCATGTGACCACCCAGCTGCCTTATGCGGTTACGGTTGCGGCGGTTTCCTTTGTTACTTATATCATCGCCGGTTTTATCCAGAATGCCTTTATCTGCCTGCCTATCGGCCTGGCGCTGATGTTCGGCACCCTGATGGTGATCCGGGCGATCACGAAGAACAGGGCGTAACAGCCGGAAAGAGACGTTTCAGGAAGGACGCTTTTTTAAGCGTCCTTCTTTGCTGTCTTCTTTTTGTTTTTGCATAAAAAGGGGAGGCAGACAGACAAAATAATGCTATAATAGGAGTCAGCAACCAAGAGAAAGGGGATCATAAGACAGATGAGTGTGAGAGATCTTGAGACTTATGAAGTGATCAAAGAAGAAGACTTAACCGGCATTCAGTCCAAAGGAACACTTCTGCGCCACAAAAAGAGCGGGGCAAGGGTGCTTCTGGTGGAGAATGAGGATAACAATAAAGTATTCAGCATCGGATTCCGTACGCCCCCTGCAGACAGCACCGGCGTGCCCCACATCATGGAACATTCCGTGTTGTGCGGATCCCGGAACTTCCCGGCCAAGGATCCCTTTGTGGAGCTGGTGAAGGGCTCGCTGAATACATTTCTCAATGCCATGACTTATCCGGATAAGACGGTTTATCCGGTGGCAAGCTGCAACGACAAGGATTTCCAGAACCTGATGCACGTCTACATGGACGCGGTGCTCTATCCCAATATCTATCAGCACGAGGAGATCTTCCGCCAGGAGGGGTGGAGCTACCGCCTGGAATCCCTGGAAGGGCCGCTGACCTACAACGGGGTAGTGTACAATGAGATGAAGGGCGCCTTCTCCTCCCCGGAGAGTGTGCTGGACCGGGTGGTTCTGAACACCTTGTTCCCGGATACTTCCTATGCCAACGAGTCCGGCGGGGATCCGGAGGTGATCCCGGAACTTACCTATGAGCAGTTCCTTGATTTCCACCGGACTTATTACCATCCTTCCAACAGCTACATTTATCTCTATGGGGATATGGACATGGAGGAGAAGCTTCGGTGGCTGGATAAGGAGTATCTGAGCGCTTTTGAGAAGAAAGAGGTGGATTCCCGGATCGCATACCAGGAACCCTTTGGGGAAATGGTGGAGAAACGGATCCCGTATTCTATAGCAAGCGATGAATCTTTGAAAGATAATACCTATCTTTCCTACAATAAGGTGATTGGCACCAGCCTGGACCGGGAGCTGTATCTCGCCTTCCAGATCCTGGATTATGCCCTTCTGTCCGCTCCGGGGGCGCCGCTTAAAAAAGCGCTGACGGAGGCCGGTATCGGCAAGGATATTATGGGGTCTTATGACAATGGAGTTTATCAGCCCATTTTCTCTGTGATCGCCAAGAATGCCAACCTGTCCCAGAAGGAGGAATTCCTGCAGGTGATCCAGGAAGTGCTGGAGGGACTTGTGAGGGACGGCATTGACCGTAAAGCCCTGGAGGCAGGGATCAACTATCACGAGTTCCGGTACCGGGAGGCGGATTTCGGCGGTTATCCCAAGGGGCTGATGTACGGCCTGCAGATCCTGGACAGCTGGCTCTATGACGATGAGAAGCCCTTTATCCATGTGGACGCCCTGGATGTGTTCGCCTTCCTGAAGGAGAAGCTGGGAACCGGATACTACGAAGAGCTGATCCGCAGATATCTGCTGGAGAATCCCCACGGCGCGGTGGTGATCGTGGAACCGGAGCAGGGCAGGACAGCAAGAATGGACGCGGCTCTTACGGAAAAGCTTCAGGAATACAAAGAAAGCCTTGGCAGGGAGGAGCAGGAGGAGCTGGTGCGGCGCACCAAAGAACTGGAAGCCTATCAGTCCGCCCCGGAGCGGGAGGAAGATCTGGCCCGCATCCCGGTGCTTAAGCGGGAGGATATTTCCAGGGAGATCGAGCCTGTCATCAATGAAGAAATGAACCTGGCCGGCGTGCCTTTGGTCTTCCATGAGACTCAGACCAATGGCATCGGATATGTGGACCTGATGTTCGACCTGTCGGGAGTCCGGGAGGATCTGCTCCCCTATGTGGGGATCCTGCAGTCGGTCCTTGGGATCATCGACACGGAGCATTACAGCTACGGAGAACTGTTTAATGAGATCAACCGCTGCACCGGCGGCATCGGCACCAGCCTGGAACTTTACAACGATGTGACCAGAGTGCGGGAGAAGGCCTTCCGGGCCACCTTCGAAGTGAAGGGCAAGGCGCTCTATGACAAGCTTCCGGTGGTGTTCTCCATGGCAGGGGAGATCCTGACAGCTTCAAAGCTTGGAGATGAGAAGAGGCTTAGAGAGATCCTGGCTATGGCCAAGTCCCGGCTTCTCATGCGGTTCCAGTCCTCCGGACATTCCACGGCCGCTCTGCGGGCGCTTTCTTATGGATCGCCTTCCGCGAAGCTTAAGGATCTGACCAACGGCATCGATTTCTACCGGACGGTGGCTGGTCTGGAAGAGAAGTTTGAAGAGAAGAAGGAAGAACTGATCCGGATCCTTCAGGAACTGACCCGGCAGCTGTTCCGGCCGGACAACCTGATGATCAGCTACACCGCTTCCCGGGAGGGGCTTAAAGGGCTGGAAGAGATGATCCGGTCCCTGAAGGAGAGCCTGTTTACAGATCCTGTGGAGGAGGGGACTTGCGTTCTTCACTGTGAGAAGAAGAATGAGGGCTTTAAGACGGCTTCCAAGGTCCAGTATGTGGCCCGCACCGGCAATTTTATCGACCAGGGAGCAGAGTATACCGGCGCCCTCCAGATCCTGAAGGTGATCTTAAGCTACGATTACCTGTGGCAGAATATCCGGGTAAAAGGCGGCGCTTACGGTTGTATGAGCAGCTTCAACCGCATTGGGGAAGGATATCTGGTTTCCTACCGGGATCCCCATCTTAAGCGGACGATGGACGTGTATGAAGGAGTGACAGAGTACCTTAAGAACTTCACTGTCAGCGAGCGGGATATGACCAAGTATATCATCGGCACCATGAGCAATATAGATCATCCCATGACGCCCTGCGCCAAAGGCGAGCGTTCCATGAACCTGTACATGAACAAAGTAAGTCCGGAGATGATCAGGGAAGAGCGCCGTCAGATCCTGGAGGCAGGTCAGGAGGATATCCGGGCTCTTGCGAAAGTGACAGAGGCGCTTCTTGCGGCGGGACAGATCTGCGTCATCGGAAGCGAGGAGAAGATCGAGGAAGAGAAAGAACTGTTTGAAATGGTGACCAGTTTCTGACAGAAACCATAAGGAGGAATTATGAGAGAAGATTACAGATCCGGGTTTGTGACCCTGATCGGCCGGCCCAACGTGGGGAAATCCACCCTGATGAACTATCTGGTGGGCCAGAAGATCGCCATCACATCCAAGAAGCCCCAGACCACCAGGAACCGTATCCAGACGGTGCTGACCACCGAGAAAGGGCAGATTGTCTTCGTGGATACGCCGGGGATCCACAAGGCCAAGAACAAGCTGGGGGAATATATGGTAAATGTAGCCCGCCAGACCCTGAACGAGGTGGACGTGATCCTGTGGCTGGTGGAGCCCACCACCTTTATCGGGGCCGGGGAGCAGCATATCATTGAGCGGCTGAAGAAGGTGAATACGCCGGTGATCCTGGTGATCAACAAGATCGACAGTGTGAAGAAGGAGGAGATCCTGAAAGCCATCGCTGCCTACAAGGATCAGATGGAGTTCGCGGAGATCGTGCCGGTGTCCGCACGGAGCGGGGAGAATACCGGGGAGCTTCTTAAGACAGTGATGAAGTATCTCCCCTACGGTCCTCAGTATTACGATGATGATACGGTGACAGACCAGCCGGAGCGGCAGATCGTGGCGGAACTGATCCGGGAGAAGGCCCTCCACTGCCTGGAGG
>NZ_DBGCJQ010000112.1:0-7209 GCF_048354975.1 Massilistercora timonensis
GTGGGCGGGGAGACCTTGTTTGACGCGGCGGACCCGGTGACCACCCAGGAGTCCGCGATCCGCAAGAAGCGGCTTCATTTCGGCCTGGTATTCCAGTCCTTCAATCTGTTCCCTCAGTATACGGCTCTGGAGAATGTGATGCTGGCTAAGGAGCTTCTGGCGAAAGAGCAGCCGGGATATAAGGAGCGTAAAAAAGAGATCCACGAGGAGATCCGGGAGGAGGCGAAAGTCCTTCTTGGACAGATGGGTCTGGCAGACCGGATGGAGAATTATCCCCATCAGTTATCCGGAGGACAGTGCCAGCGTGTGGCCATTGCCCGGGCGCTTGCCCTGAAGCCGGATATTCTGTGCTTTGACGAGCCCACCTCGGCCCTGGATCCGGAGCTTACCGGAGAGGTGCTGAAAGTCATCCGGTCTCTGGCGGATCAGGAGACTACCATGATCATTGTCACCCATGAGATGGCATTTGCCAGGGATGTATCCAGCCAGGTGCTGTTCATGGACGAAGGGCGGATCCTGGAGCAGGGGACGCCGCAAGAGGTGCTGGAGAATCCCAGGGAGGAGCGGACGAAACAATTCCTTTCCCGTTTTACACAAGGGTAGCAAAAATCAAAAAAATCTGATAGAATGAGAGACAAAAGAGGGGGCAAAAGCTTTTTGCCCCCAATACTATGATAGGGTTGTGAAAAAAGGAGAATGTGAAGATGAGTAACGACAGATATCAAAGCCCGCTTTCTGAGCGGTATGCCAGCAAAGAGATGCAGTATATCTTCTCCCCGGACAAGAAGTTCCGGACCTGGAGAAAGCTGTGGATCGCCCTTGCGGAGACAGAGAAGGAGCTGGGGCTTCCTATTACGGATGAGCAGATCGCGGAGCTTAAAGAGCACGCGGAGGATATTAATTACGAGGTGGCGAAGGAGCGGGAGAATCTGGTGCGCCACGATGTTATGTCCCATGTCTACGCCTACGGGCAGCAGTGCCCTAAAGCCAAGGGGATCATCCATCTGGGAGCAACCTCCTGCTATGTAGGGGACAATACGGATATGATCCTTATGTCAGAAGCGCTGGGACTGGTGCGGGAGAAACTTATCAATGTGATCGCTGAGCTTGCCAGATTTGCCGACGCTTATAAGGCGCAACCTACACTTGCCTTTACTCATTTTCAGCCTGCCCAGCCTACCACCGTTGGGAAGCGGGCTACGCTGTGGCTTCAGGAATTCCTGATGGACCTGGAGGATCTGGAGTATGTGAAGGGAAGCTTAAAGCTTCTTGGTTCCAAGGGAACCACCGGAACCCAGGCCAGCTTCCTGGAGCTTTTTGAAGGAGATCAGGAGACCATCGACAAGATCGATCCCATGATCGCGAAGAAGATGGGATTTGAGGCCTGCTATCCGGTTTCCGGCCAGACCTATTCCCGGAAGGTGGACACCCGGGTCCTGAATGTACTGGCGGGGATCGCGGCCAGCGCCCACAAGATGTCCAACGACATCCGGCTTCTGCAGCATCTGAAAGAAGTGGAGGAGCCCTTTGAGAAGACCCAGATCGGCTCTTCCGCCATGGCATATAAGCGCAACCCCATGCGAAGCGAGCGGATCGCTTCCCTGTCCCGGTATGTGATGATCGACGCGCTGAATCCGGCCATCACCTCGGCGACTCAGTGGTTTGAGCGGACTCTGGATGACTCTGCCAACAAGCGGCTGAGTGTGCCGGAAGGATTCCTGGCCATCGACGGGATCCTGGACCTGTGCCTGAACGTAGTGGACGGTCTGGTGGTATATCCCAAGGTGATCGAGAAACATCTGATGGCAGAGCTGCCCTTCATGGCTACCGAGAATATCATGATGGATGCGGTGAAGGCAGGCGGCGACCGGCAGGAGCTGCATGAGCGGATCCGGGAGCTTTCCATGGAAGCAGGCCGGAACGTGAAGGAGAAGGGCCTGGACAACAATCTTCTGGAACTGATCGCCGCAGATCCGGCGTTCAACCTGACGGAAGAAGAACTCAGGGCGTCCATGGACCCGGCGAAATACACCGGGCGCTCCGCGGTGCAGGTGGAAGCCTACCTGAAGAATGTGGTAAATCCGCTGCTGGAGGAGAACAAGGATCTTCTGGGCGTAAAGGCGGAGATCCAGGTATAGGACGCTGGCAAAAACATACAAAAATCTTGACGGAATTTATGCAATTTTCATAAATTGACTTTAATTTCATTAAGCGGTTGCAAATGAATTAACAATCAGGTATTATTATAGAGAAGAGAGAAATGAGCTATAAATTCTGTCTATAAAACTAAATCGTGGGACGATATTTTTCGAGAGAGAGCGGGGAAAACCGGCCGCCGAAGAGGCAAACCCAAGCTGCAATGGTAAGAACGGTACGGGCGAAACTTTCAGGCAGAAGGATCGGGAAATGGACCACATTCTGAATCTTGTGCTGTATGATAAGACTTTTTGAACAGACGTTATATTATCAGGGCAAAAGACAGAAAAAGGACGACTTACACACATGCAGTGTTTAAATCGTCCTTTTTTATTTAAAATCAAATTCGAGAGGCGAAAAGGATGGAACGAGACGAATATCTGATCATGACAAACAATCCGCTGGTCCTCAAGAAACTGGGAGACACCCACCGAATTGTCTACAAGGAGACCTCCTACGAGGGACTTCTTCAGGAGGTCCGGGACAAGATCCACGAAGGTCATTTGCTTTTGTCACATCCCCTTTCGGGAAGTGTAAAGCCTAATGAAACACCCTATAAATCCGTAATGATAGCGGCGGAAAGAGGGGCGGTAGACGTAAGGTCCCTGGAGATCATCGAGAACGCCATTGCCGCCTGCGGAAAGTTCGAGTTTAAATCGGACCGGTACAAAGGGAAGGTGCTGGAGGATTTCCAACTCATTGACTGGACCTTGCTGGAGAGCGGGATTATGTCGGCAGACGCTTAAGAAACGGTTGTAGAAGCATGAAGCTTTTAAACAATAATATCAAATTTTTTGAAGGAGGGAACCAAAAGTGAGATTAGAAATGGGACACATTTACATCAAGGATATTCAGTTCGCGTCCGAATCCAAGATCGAAGACGGAATCCTTTATGTATCTGAGGAGGCGGTGAAAGCCGTTGCTCTTGAAGACGAGAAGATCAAGAGCGTATCATTCGACATCGCGAAGCCAGGTGAGTCTGTAAGAATCACTCCGGTAAAGGATGTCATCGAGCCACGTGTAAAGGTTGAGGGAAGAGGAGGCGTCTTCCCGGGCGTGATCGCGAAAGTTGACACAGTAGGAGAAGGAAAGACCTATGCCCTGAAAGGCATGGCAGTAGTGACTGCAGGAAAGATCGTTGGATTCCAGGAAGGAATCATCGACATGACCGGTCCTGGAGCTGACTACACACCATTCTCCAAGACACTGAACCTGGTTATGGTATGTGAGCCGGTTGACGACATCAAACAGCATGACTATGAGAAGGCTGTAAGATTCGCAGGCTTCCGTGTTGCCACCTACATCGCTGAGCTGGCGCGCGACCTGACTCCGGACGAGACCAAGGTTTACGAGACCTGCACCATCAAGGAAGGCTTCGAGAAATATCCGGATCTTCCCAGAGTTGCCTATGTGCAGATGCTGCAGAGCCAGGGACTTCTTCACGATACCTATGTATACGGTGTTGACGCAAAGAAGATCGTTCCTACTATTTTAAGCCCCACAGAGGTAATGGACGGCGCTATCGTTTCCGGTAACTGTGTATCCGCCTGCGATAAGAACCCGACCTACGTACATGAGAACAACCCGGTGGTACATGACCTGTTCGAAGAGCACGGCAAGACCATCAACTTTGTATGCCAGATCATCACAAACGAGAACGTATACCTGGCAGACAAGCAGCGTTCTTCCGACTGGACAGCAAAACTGTGTAAGATGCTGGATCTGGACGGCGTGATCGTTTCTCAGGAAGGATTTGGTAACCCGGATACCGACCTGATTATGAACTGCAAGAAGATCGAGGCAGAAGGCGTGAAGACCGTTATCATCACCGACGAGTATGCCGGACGCGATGGCAAATCTCAGTCACTGGCAGACGCGGATGCTGCGGCAGACGCGGTTGTAACAGGCGGAAACGCCAACCAGGTAGTCATCCTGCCGAAGCTTGACAAGGTAATTGGAACTCTGGATTATGTCACCAAGATTGCCGGAGCCAGCGAGGAGACACTCCGCGAGGACGGATCTCTGGAAGTAGAGCTTCAGGTACTCACAGGTGCCACAAACGAGACTGGTTTCAATAAGCTGAGCGCAAGATAGGAAGGGAGGATAAGCAAATGGCTAAGTTAAAAGTAGTACATTACATCAATCAGTTCTTTGCACAGATTGGTGGAGAAGAGAAGGCAGATTATCCGGTAGAGCTCCGCAAAGGCGAGATCGTTGGACCGGGTATGGCGCTGACACAGAATTTTAAAGACGACGCGGAGATCATCGCGACCATCATCTGCGGTGACTCTTATTTCAACGAGAACCTGGATACCGCTAAGGAAGAGATCCTGAAGATGGTAAAGGAACTTGCTCCGGACGTATTCGTAGCTGGTCCTGCTTTCAACGCCGGACGTTACGGCGTTGCCTGCGGAACCATCGCGGCAGCGGTTCAGGAAGAGCTGGGAATCCCGGCAGTAACCGGTATGTATGTAGAGAACCCGGGCGCAGATATGTTCAAGGATAAGGTTTACATTGTTTCCACCAAGAACAGCGCGGCGGGCATGAGAGACGCAGTGAAGAAGCTGGCTCCTCTTACCGTGAAGGTAGGAAGAGGAGAGCCGGTAGGCGCTTCCTGTGAAGAGGGATATATCCCCAACGGAATCCGTGTAAACTTCTTCGAGGAGGAGAGAGGATCCAAGCGTGCGGTGAAGATGCTGCTGGCCAAGCTTGCCGATAAGCCGTTCACCACAGAGTATCCGATGCCTGATTTCGACCGTGTGGCTCCGAATCCGGCAGTGAAGGATCTGGCTCATGCCAAGATCGCTCTGGTTACCTCCGGTGGTATCGTTCCGAAGGGCAACCCGGACCACATCGAGAGCTCCAGTGCTTCTCACTACGGCGAGTATGACATCACAGGCGTGATGGATCTGACCGAGGAGACTTATGAGACCGCTCACGGCGGATACGATCCGGTTTATGCTAATGAAGACGCAGACCGTGTACTTCCGGTTGACGTGCTGAGAGATATGGAGAAGGAAGGCGTGATCGGAGAACTCCATCACCTGTTCTACACCACCGTTGGAAACGGTACTGCGGTAGCTTCCGCGAAAGCATTCGCGGCAGAGTTCGCCAAGAAGCTGGTTGCAGACGGCGTTGACGCAGTTATCCTCACCTCTACCTGAGGTACCTGTACTCGTTGCGGTGCAACGATGGTAAAAGAAATCGAGAGAGCTGGACTTCCGGTTGTACATATCTGTACAGTAACGCCGATCTCCATGACGGTTGGCGCCAACAGGATCGTTCCTGCGATCGCGATCCCGCATCCGCTGGGCAACCCGGCACTGGATAAAGATGAAGAGAAGGCACTGCGCCGTCACATCGTTGAGAAGGCTCTTACAGCCCTGACAACCGAAGTTGACGACCAGACCATCTTCGAGTAATCAGATACCTTAAGCTCCTGGGAGGGGCTTGGTGTATACACAGAACTTTAGAAAAAGGAGACGAGACAGAAAAATGAGCAAGATTTATGATGTTATCGTCCTGGGTGCAGGTCCTGCCGGTTTGGCGGCAGGACTGTACGCGGGCAGAAGCCGCCTCTCTGTCCTGATCATTGAGAAAGGACAGGACGGCGGACAGATCGCGATCACGGATGAGATCGAGAACTATCCTGGACAGATCGTTGAGGGCGAGTCAGGACCTTCCCTGATCGCGAGAATGACCGAGCAGGCTGCCAAGTTTGGCGCTGAGCGTGTCTCCGATACGATCAAAGAAGTAGAATTGAACGGCGATGTAAAGGTATTGAAGAGCGAGAAAGCTGAGTACCAGGGCAGAAATGTGATCATTGCCACCGGCGCTCACGCAAGACCCATCGGCTGCAAGGGCGAGGCGGAATTCCTTGGAAAGGGAGTATCTTACTGCGCGACCTGCGACGCCAACTTCTTTGAGGACTTTGAAGTTTATGTGGTAGGCGGCGGCGACTCCGCAGTGGAAGAGGCGATGTACCTGACCAAGTTCGCGAGAAAGGTAACCATCATCCACAGACGGAACGAGCTGCGTGCGGCCAAGTCCATCCAGGAGAAAGCGTTCAAGAATCCAAAGCTTCACTTTATGTGGGATTCCGTTGTGGAGGAAGTAGGCGGAGACGACATCCTTCAGTGGATGAAGGTGAAGAACGTCAAGACCGGCGAGATCACCACAGTAGAGGCTGACGAAGAGGACGGCATGTTCGGTGTATTCGGATTCATCGGAACCATCCCCAACAGCAAGCCGTTTGAAGGCATCATCGATATGGACGAGAGAGGCTACATCAAGACAGACGATGATATGCACACCAACATTCCGGGCGTATACGCCGCCGGAGACGTTCGTATCAAGAGCCTGCGCCAGGTAGTGACCGCTGCCGCAGACGGAGCGATCGCAGCCGTACAGGTAGAACGCAGCATGTCCGACTATTTCTAAAAAGCAACAAGCACAGCGTTAGGTTGGCGGAAGCTGACAGACGTCGTGCTTGCACGTAAGGCGGTCAGCTTTTGACAAGCGGCATTGAGCGCCAGCCCAATGAACGAAAGAGCGTCCCGCGCAGCGGGACAAAAGCTGCGAAGCAGCGGCTCTTGAGTGCGCTGTGCGCAATATATATTATTTTCAAAAAAGGAGGATGATTCCCATGTTGGATCTGGACAAGACAAATTTTGAAGAAGAAGTATTAAAAGCAGACGGCTATGTATTCGTAGACTTCTACGGAGACGGCTGCGTACCCTGCCAGGCACTGATGCCGAAGGTACATGAATTCGCTGACACCTACGGTGACAAGCTGAAATTCACATCCCTGAACACCACCAAGGCACGTCGTCTTGCTATCGCTCAGAAGGTCCTCGGCCTTCCGGTTATGGCGATCTACAAAGATGGTGAGAAGGTAGAAGAGCTTGTAAAAGAAGACTGTACCGTAGAGAGCATTGAGGCGATGATTAAGAAATACATCTAATCTTTAGATGATTTCTCGATCATAGATTTTCAAACTTGTTTGACACTACA
>NZ_DBGCJQ010000113.1:0-5738 GCF_048354975.1 Massilistercora timonensis
CGCCCAGCCCCTGGTCTTAAACTATGCCAAAGGAACCCTGGCCCTGGCCCACAATGGAAATCTTGTCAACGCCGGCGCTCTGCGGGAAGAACTGGAGCGGACCGGCACCCTCTTCCACACCACCACCGACTCGGAGGTGATCGCCTGCTGTATCGCCAGAGAACGGATGACCAGCAGCACGGTGGAAGAAGCGATCCGGAAAACCGCTTCCCGGATCCGGGGCGCTTACGGACTGGTCATCGCCAGTCCCCGGAAGCTGATCGGCGTGCGGGATCCTCTTGGATTAAAGCCGCTGTGCCTGGGGAAACGGGACCAGGCCTATGTCCTTGCCTCGGAAAGCTGCGCCCTGGCAAGCGTGGGAGCCACATTTATCCGGGACGTGCGCCCCGGGGAGATCCTGACTATCACAGACAAGGGACTTTCTTCTGACTGCAGCCTCTGTCAGGAACGCCACGCCCACTGTATCTTTGAATACATTTATTTTGCCAGGCTGGACAGCACCCTGGACGGCATCTCCGTCTATGACGCCCGCCTCCGGGCAGGAGCCGCCCTGGCAAAAGCCTGGCCCGCCCAGGCGGACCTGGTCTGCGGCGTGCCGGATTCCGGCGTCCCGGCAGCAAAAGGCTTCTCAGAAGCCTCCGGGATCCCCTTTGGCATTGCCTTTTATAAAAACAGCTATGTGGGCAGGACCTTTATCAAACCCACCCAGAAGGAACGGGAAAACAGCGTCCGCCTGAAGCTCAGCGTGCTGGCGTCCGTGGTGAAGGGAAAGCGTCTGGTCCTGGTGGACGACTCCATCGTCCGGGGCACCACGATCGCCAACCTGATCCATATGTTAAAAGCCGCCGGCGCATTAAGCGTCCATGTACGGATCAGCTCCCCGCCCTTCTTATACCCTTGTTATTTTGGCACGGACATCCCCTCCAACCGGCAGCTGATCGCCTCCTCCCATTCCGCAGAGGAGATCTGCACCATGATCGGGGCGGATTCCCTGGGATATCTGGACATCCAAGATCTCCCCTCCATGGCCGGGGACCTTCCCCTGTGCCGGGCCTGCTTTGACGGCCGGTATCCCATGGACATTGAAACCAACAGAAAGTAGGAAACGAAGTTATGTGTACCATTATGTGTTATTGTACCCCAAAAGCAGATTACAGCCGGTTCGCAGGCGGTCTCTCCCGGACCCACTCCCGGGGGCCGGACGATGAAAGGATCCTGGACACCGGAAATGGACTGATGGGCTTCCAGCGGCTCTCCATCATGGGACTGACCCCGGAAGGCATGCAGCCCTTTTTGCTCCATGGAAATTATCTGGTGTGCAACGGCGAGATCTATGGCTTCCGCCCGGTGAAGGAGGAACTGATCCGGAAGGGCTATACCTTCGCAAGTGACAGCGACTGCGAGATCCTGTTGCCCCTCTATGAAGAGCTGGGCACAGAGATGTTCTCTCATCTGGACGCGGAATTTGCCCTGGTGCTCTACGACGCTGCCAGAAACTCCTGGATCGCCGCCCGGGATCCCATCGGGATCCGCCCCTTATTCTACGGGTACGACCGGGAGGGGGCTATCCTTTTCGCCAGCGAGGCCAAGAACCTGGAAGGACTGACTTCGGAGATCAAACCTTTCCCGCCCGGCCACTATTATAAGGACGGCCAGTTTATCTGCTACCGGGACATCACCAAGGTGGACAAAGTCTGCCAGGATGATCTGGAGGAGATCTGCCGCAAGATTCACGACAAACTGATCAAAGGGGTGGAGAAACGACTGGACGCCGACGCTCCCATGGGCTTTCTCCTAAGCGGAGGACTGGATTCCTCCCTGGTATGCGCCATCGCCGCCTCCCGGCTTAATAAGCCCATCCGCACCTTCGCCATCGGCATGGAGACCGACGCCATCGACCTGAAATATGCCCGGGAAGCAGCCGAGTATATCGGAAGCAGGCACACAGAGATCCTGATCACGCGAGACCAGGTGATCGCCGCCCTGCCGGAAGTGATCAAAGCCCTTGGCACCTATGACATTACCACCATCCGGGCCTCCATGGGTATGTATCTTCTCTGCCAGGCCATCCATGAGACCACAGACGTGCGGGTTCTTCTCACCGGGGAGATCTCCGACGAACTGTTCGGTTACAAATACACAGACTTCGCCCCCTCCCCGGAGGAATTCCAGAAGGAATCCGTAAAGCGGGTCAAAGAACTGCATATGTACGACGTCCTGCGGGCGGACCGCTGTATCAGCGTCCACTCCATGGAAGCCCGGGTGCCTTTTGGCGATCTGGACTTTGTCTCATATGTTATGGCCATTGATCCGGCCAGAAAAATGAACACCTACCACAAGGGAAAATATCTGCTCCGCCACGCCTTTGAAGCGGACGGGCTTCTCCCCCGTTCCATCCTGATGCGGGAGAAGGCAGCCTTTTCCGACGCGGTGGGTCATTCCATGGTGGATGACCTGAAGGAGTATGCTGAAAGCTGTTACACCGACGAAGTATTCAAGGAAAAAGCGGCACGCTACCGCTATGCCGCTCCATTTACCAAAGAATCCCTTCTCTACCGGGAACTTTTTGATTCCTTCTACCCCGGACAGGCGCCCATGGTCAAAGACTTCTGGATGCCAAACAGGGAATGGGAGGGCTGCGATGTAGACGACCCCTCCGCAAGAGTCCTGTCCAACTACGGGGCAAGCGGGATCTAAGCTCATTTCCTTATGATCAGACAAGAAAAGCCTGCTGCGCTATGGACGATCCATATTGCAGCAGGCGCTTTTTCTTATTGTCTTTTACAGGTTCTTCCACACTTCCGCCACGTCAAGATCCGTGGCGATCTCTTCTGTGATCCTCTGGCTGTCTGCCTCCAGGATCGTTCCCCCCTGGTAGTCCATGGCCACAAAGGCGGCGAACAGAAGGAAACAGCAGAAGGCCCGCAGCCCGAATCTACCCGGCATTCCCTCTTCTGTCTCTTCCCCAGGGTACAGTCTGCGGTAAGCCGCCCGGTATCGGGGGTGTACGGCAGGCGGGGTCCTCCAGTCGCTGTACAGGCTCCGGGTCTCTTCCAGAAGTTTTTTCCTGCGTTTCTCAGACTCGTTCATGGTCTCACCTCTCTTGGTGAAACTATATGCGCCGTCCTTCCTCTCTATGCTACCGGTCAGCCAGTTCCCGGATAATATCCTCCCAGGTGATCCCCCGCTCCACCATCAGCACCATCACATGGTACAGGAAATCAGACACCTCGTATTTGACTTCCTCTGGATTGGGGTTCTTGGCGGCGATCACGATCTCCGTGGCCTCCTCCCCTACCTTCTTCAGGATCTTGTCGATGCCCTTTTCAAACAGATAGTTGGTGTAGGACCCTTCCTTGGGGTGTTCTTTCCGGTCCACAATGGTATCATATACACTCTCGAACACCTTCAGAGGGTTGGTCTCATCAAAATCATTTCCCGCCAGAGGCTGGAAGAAACAGGTGGGATTGCCGGTATGACAGGCCGCCCCTACCTGGTCCACCTTGGCCAGCAGGGTGTCCAGGTCGCAGTCAATGGTCAAAGACTTTACATACTGGTAATGTCCGCTGGTCTCTCCCTTGGTCCACAGGCACTGCCGGCTGCGGCTGTAGTAAGTCATCTTCCCGGTCTTGATGGTATGGTCGAAGGCCTCCTGGTTCATATAGGCCAGCATCAGAACCTCCTGGGACTTATAATGCTGGACGATCACCGGGATCAGTCCCTGTTCGTTGGTCTTGAACTGGGAGAATTCCATCATGCTCTCAAAGGAGGTCATCTGGATGTCCTCCTCCTCGCACTGCTCCTTGAAAGCCACAAAATCCATCTCTTTCCGGCTCACATATTTCCCGGAGAGCCCCTTCACGCCCGGGCACTTCAGGATCTTGAAAAGTTCCCGCTCTTCCATGGTGTCTGTCACGATCACGCAGGGAACATCTGTCACATTCATCACTGAATTCAGGTCCAGACGGTGCATGAAAACAATTTCGCTGGTGAAATCCTCGATGATGTGCTGATGTTTGAACAAGGCGTCAAAATCATTGAGAGAAACCGCGATCTTCTCCTTGCCGAACCGTTTGGCCGCATCCTCCATCATCTTCACGCTGTCCGGCTTGGAGAAGTTCAGCATGGCCCGCTTGGCGCCGGAATAGAGGATCTTCTTTACATCCTCCTGGCGACGGATATTGCCTCCTGCCACCATGGGGATCCGGATGACCCGGTTGATCCTGCGCATAAGGTCGATGGCCTCCTCATGTTCGTCATCCGAATCAGAAAGGTCGAAGACCAGAAGCTCGTCGGCCCCGGCGTCGCTGTAGTGTTTTGCCAGCCCCACCACGTCCTCTGAGAGCACCTCCTGGTCTGTAAACCATTTTACTGCTTTGGCCCCCGCAATGAAGATACAGGGGATGATCTTTTTATAACTCATACTGATAAGCTTCCTTTCGTTGTCCAGGCATCCTTGATCCTGGGTTCTTCCATCGTGGCCATATCCAGAGCTTTTCCAAAACTCTTAAACAGGGCCTCCGCCATATGATGGCTGTTCTCCCCATCCAGGATCCGCAGATGAAGGTTCATCATGGCGCTGTAGGAAACTGCGTAGAAAAACTCCCGGACCATCTGGGTGTCCATCTCCCCCACCCGTTCTGTAGGGAATTCCGCCTGGAATCCCAGGTAGGGTCTGCCGGACAGATCCACCGCGCACAGCGCCAGCGTTTCGTCCATGGGCAGGATCATGTGGCCGTAGCGGCGGATCCCCGCTTTATCCCCCACCGCTTCCCGGATGGCCTGTCCCAGCACAATGCCCGTATCCTCGATGGTGTGGTGGCAGTCCACCTCAAGATCGCCGCTCACCGCCACCGTCAGGTCGAAAAGCCCATGGCGGGCAAAACCGTCCAGCATGTGGTCAAAAAACCCGATGCCGGTGTGGATGCTGGTCTTCCCGGTCCCGTCCAGGCCTAAGGTCACCTGGATCTTTGTCTCGTTTGTCCGTCTCTCACAATTTGCCGTCCGATTCATCTGTCTCCCTCCTGCTCTTCGAATCTTACATGGATGGAATTGGCGTGGGCCGTCAGCCCTTCCGCCTTCGCAAATGTCTCTATGTCCTCATGGACCGCCTGGAGCGCTTCCCTGGAATAAGCGATGATACTGGATTTCTTGATGAAATCATCCACCGAGAGGGGAGAGAAAAATTTGGCCGTCCCGTTGGTGGGAAGCACATGGTTTGGTCCTGCAAAATAATCTCCCAGAGGCTCGCTGGCATATGGTCCCAGGAAGATGGCACCAGCATTGCGGATCTTGGTCATGACCTCATAGGGGTTACGGGTCTGGATCTCCAGGTGCTCCGACGCGATCTCATTGGCGATCTCCACCGCCTCATCCATGGTGTCCGCCACCAGGATATAGCCGTAATTATCCAGGGATTTCCGGATGATTTCCGCCCGGGACAATACCGTAAGGAACTGATCCACTTCCCCGGATACCGCTTCCGCCAGTTCCTGGCTGGTTGTAACAAGGATGGCGGAGGCCAGTTCGTCATGCTCCGCCTGGGACAGAAGATCCGCCGCCACATACCGGGGATCCGCCGTCTCATCGGCGATCACCAGGATCTCACTGGGTCCTGCGATGGCGTCAATACTTACATGGCCGTACACCGCCTTCTTGGCCAGAGCCACATAGATATTCCCCGGGCCTACGATCTTGTCCACCTTGGGGATGGATTCTGTCCCGTAGGCCAGCGCGGC
>NZ_DBGCJQ010000114.1:0-13053 GCF_048354975.1 Massilistercora timonensis
CCAGATCTGCATAGAAGGGATCCGGATTGGAGGAATCCAGGGGGCGCATCAGCGCTTTTTTCGCCAGCAGGGCGCATTTATCAAAGGTGCCGCCAATACCCACGCCTACTACCATAGGCGGACAGGGGTTGGGGCCTGCGGTCTCCACCGCCTCCAGGATGAAATCCTTGATCCCCTGCAGTCCCGCGGAAGGCTTGAACATCCGGATCTGGCTCATATTTTCGCTTCCAAATCCCTTGGGTCCTACCGTGACTTTGATCTGCTCGCCGGGCACGATCTCCGTGTAAAGCATAGCCGGTGTATTATCCCCGGTATTGCCCCGGCGCACCGGATCCTTTACCACGGATTTCCGGAGATATCCGTTGGTGTAACCGCGGCGCACGCCTTCATCCACCGCCTCGGCAAGATCTCCTCCTGTCAGGTGAACGTCCTGTCCGATCTCCAGGAAGACACAGGCCATCCCGGTATCCTGGCAAATGGGCACATTTTCCTTGTCCGCGATCTCAAAATTTTCAATAATATTATCCAGCACGCCCCGGGCGATCTCTCCGTCCTCACAAGCACGGCAGCCCTGGATGGCGCACTTTACATCCTGGGGAAGATGATTGTTGGCTTCGATACAAAGCCGCTCGATCACATCTGTCAGGACGCTTACGTTGATTTCACGCATGAATACCACTCCTTTCAACACTCTTTTTTTATCATAACCCAGTCATACCCCTAAAGTCTATAGAATCTACAGAAAGATCCCAATAAACTGGCAGCCCAGCACCACGAATACCAGAGCAACCGGATAGGTGGCCGCATAGGCGCTTGCCACATCGTCGGTCTCGGTCACCCGGATCAGGGTTCCCAGAGCCGGGGTACTGGTCATACCGCCGCAGATGGAGCCCAGGCTGTTGAAGAGGCTCAGCTTCAGCACCTTCGCGGCGAAAAAATATCCTACAAGCATGGGGATCAGGGTGATCAGCGCTCCGTAAATGAAGAGCACCAGTCCCTCTTCCCGGAGGATCTCCACAAATCCCGCACCGGCCTCCACACCGGCTCCAATGAGGAAGAGGGCCAGGCCGAACTCCCGCAGGCACTCCAGCACATGCTTCTCCACCTTCATGCTCAGCCTTCCGATCTTCCCGAAATGTCCCAGGATCAATCCTGCGATCAGCGGCCCGCCGGAGGTTCCCAGGGAAAATTCTGCTCCTCCGGGAAGGGGGATCACGATCTTGGCCAGGATGATCCCCAGCACGATGGCCAGGGCGAAGGGGAAAAAGCCCATGCTGTCCGCATAGAACAATTCTTCCTTCTTCGTCTTGCGGAACTCCTCGTCCCCCACGTTCTGGGCCGCCTCAAACCGGGCCCGCTCCGCCGCCATATCAGTCTTCAGAAACTTGGGCACCAGCTGCACGAACAGCACCACGCCCACCACACCAAAGGGATAGGCGATGCCGTACCCTACAGAGGCATGGACGGATCCGGTAGCATCAATGGCTGCCGCCAGTCCCGGCGTGCTGGTAAGCGCCCCTGCCATCATTCCCACGCTGACATCGGAAGGTACGCCGGCGATCTCAATGATCCCGATCGTCGTCAGGGCGCCGATGATAATGATAATAGCACCCAGCAGGATATAGGATCTGGCGTTGATCTTAAAATTTCGGAAAAACTTGGGGCCTGCGATAAATCCCACGGAAGTCACGAAACAGATCAGTCCCAGTTCTCTTACCAGATCCGGCACTTCAAATCCAAAATGCCCGAATACCAGAGCCACCAGAAGGACTCCGGCTGTTCCCAGCTCTACTCCCCGGATCTTGATACTTCCTACCAGGTAGCCGATAACGGCCACCAAAAATACGATCATCAGTGTATTTCCCAATACACTCTCCTGAAACCAGGTCACAATTCCCACTGTTTCATCCCTTCCCTTCTCTTTTTACAGCCTGTTATCTCTCGTGTCTCGCATATTGGGGAAGCAGAAGCGGCGATACATCGCCGGTCTCCAGTCCTGCCTCTTTCAGCTCCTCCGCGTAAGCCTGCAGATGATCCAGGTTCATAGTCCCGATCTCCACCTGCTTCGCCTTCGCCGCCGCGGCTTTCCCCGCATTGCGGCCAAATACAATGATGTCCAGAAGAGAATTTCCCATAAGACGGTTTCTTCCATGGATTCCGCCTACCGCCTCTCCGGCCACCAGAAGATTATCCATCACTTTGGTAAATCCGTCGCCGCCGATCTCCAGCCCGCCGTTCTGATAATGAAGGGTGGGGTAAACCAGGATCGGGACTTTACGCATATCAATGTCATAGCGAAGATACATCCGCAGCATAGCCGGGATCCGCTTCTCAATGGTACCTTCTCCGCCCAGTTCCTCGATCATGGGCGTATCCAGCCACACACCGCTGCCAAGAGGGGTGTCCACACCTTTTCCTCTTGCCGTACATTCCCGGATGATCCCTGCAGCTGCCACGTCGCGTGTCTCCAGCGGATGCATGAAAGCCTCGCCCTCCACGTTGATCAGCTGTGCTCCCAGGGAACGCACCTTCTCTGTTACCAGCGCGCCGTAGATCTGGGATGGAAATGCCACGCCGGTGGGATGGTACTGGATGGTGTCCTGATAAAGAAGGGGCGCCCCCGCCCGGTATCCCAGGATCAGGCCGTCTGCGGTTGCTCCGTAATGGTTGGAGGTGGGGAATCCCTGATAATGCATCCGTCCCGCGCCTCCGGTGGCGATGATCACGGTTTTGGCCCGTGCCACCAGGTAATCGCCGGTCTCCAGATTCTGCAGGACTGCTCCCGCGACCTGGCCTTTCTCGTCCTTGATCAGTTCCACTGCAGCGGTAAATTCCACTACCGGGATCTGCCGGTTGATCACTTCATCCCGCAGGGTCCGCATGATCTCCGCTCCGGAGTAGTCCTTGCAGGCATGCATTCTCTTTCTGGAAGTTCCGCCGCCGTGGGTGGTGATCATCCGTCCGTTTTCATCTTTATCAAACATTACACCCAGATCATTGAGCCACTGGATGGCGTCCGGCGCCTCCATGACCAGCCGCTTCAGAAGTTCCGGCCTTGCGGCGAAATGACCGCCGCCAAAAGCGTCCAGATAATGCTGGACCGGAGAATCATTTTCCTTATCCGCCGCCTGGATGCCGCCCTCTGCCATCATGGTGTTGGCGTCGCCGATCCGAAGCTTGGTGACGATCATCACGTCCGCCCCGGCTTCATCTGCCTCAATAGCTGCGGAAGCTCCTGCTCCGCCGCCGCCGATCACCAGCACGTCCACATCATAATCCACCTTGTCAAGATCGATCTCTTTGCCCAGCAGACGGCTGTTGGAGTGGAGAAGATGCACCAGTTCTTCCGGCGCCTTCTGCCCTTTGTTGGGGCCGATCTTGATCTCTTTGAATGCTTCTGTGCGGTAATCCGGATGGAATTCCTTAAGGAGCGTGTCTTTTTCCTCCGCGGTCATCCGCCTGGGCTCGGTCTTCATACGTTCTGCCCGAGTAGCCTCGACTTTCTTCACGGATTCCATCATTTCCGGTGTAAACATGGTCTTCCCTCCTCCTATTTCTCAATCTCTCTGTTATTATAAAGTTCCTGCATTTCTTCGATAGGTTTTTCCATGATCTGCTCGATCAGCTGATCATATTCCCCGTGATGGATCTCCTCCACCCGTTTCGTAAGATGCTCTGCCTTGGGCGCAATGTATTTGCCGGTAAGCCTTCTGGCAAGAACTCCTACCATGGGGTGAGAGATCCCTGCCGGACAGCGCACGGAACAGCAGCCGCAGCCGATACAGTCGAAGGATTCCTCCGCGCATTTCTCAAACTCGCCCCGCTGAGCGTAGGCAATGTACTGCATTACGTTCAGGTCCTGGGTGCAGGCCTTGGTACAGGCGTTGCAGCCGATGCAGCTGTAGATCTCCGGATAAAGCTCCATCATGATCCGCTGCTCAGGCCTGATCTCTTCAATGTCATAAGTCCGCTTGTCTGTAGGAAAATAGGGAATGCTGGCCACATACATACCTTCTTCCACCTGAGTCTGACAGGCAAGACCTGTCTTTAACTCATTCTTTCCCTTGATCCGGTAAATGGTGGCGCAGGCGCCGCAAAATCCATGTCGGCAGCCGCAGCCCCGCTTCAGTTCATACCCGGCGTATTCCATGGCCGTCATAATGGTCAGGTCAGCGGGAACCGTGTATTTCTTTCCGAAAAAATATACGTTTACCATGTTTTCCATGAGTGTTCGTTCCTTTCCTGGTTCTCCAACCTCAATTCCGCTTACGCTTCATCTCGGTTGAGTTTCACATGTCTATAAAGTTGGCCCGTTTATCCTGCAGTGCCGGATCCGTCTGACTGCGCAGCCGGATCCCAGGGGCTAGTATTCGTCTGGCATTTCGTCGATCTCGTCGCAGCGGAATACGGGGCCGTCTTTGCATACATATTTTGATCCAATGTTACATCTTCCGCATTTGCCTACGCCGCACTTCATCCGAAGTTCCAGGGTGGTGTAGACCTGCTCCCGTGAGAAGCCCAGTTCTTCCAGGCCTGCCAGGGTGAATTTGATCATGATGGGCGGTCCGCACACCAGCACGGTCTTGTCTACGTCAAATCCAAGTTCTTTTACGTAGTTGGGGACAAATCCCACGTGACCGTCCCAGCCTTCTTCCTCCCGGTCGATGGTCAGGTGGACGTTTACGCCCTCCGCCTTCATCCACACTTCCTGGATCTCCTTTAACTGCACCAGGTCTTCTGCGGAGCGGGATCCGTAGACGATATCCACGGTTCCGTATTTCTCCCGGTTATCCAGCACGTAGTTGATCACGGACCGAAGGGGCGCAAGGCCGATACCGCCGGCGATAAACAGAAGATTCTTCCCCAGAAGCTTATCTTCCACCGGGAAATGATTTCCATAAGGACCACGTACGGTGATCTCGTCTCCTACCTCCAGGCTGTGGAGATAATCGGTGAGAACGCCGCATTTCTTAATGCTGAATTCCTGATATTCCCGATTGGTAGGCGAGGAAGTAATGGAAAACATTCCTTCGCTGACTCCCGGGGCGCACAGCATGGCGCACTGGCCCGGCATATGCTCGAAAAGCTTTCCTCCCTCCGGCGCATTTACCCGGAAGGTCTTCACATCCGGCGTCTCCTCCCGGATGTCGGTGATCACTCCCACCTGCGGGATCAAAGTATCTAATTGATAATTCTTATGACAGGTACATTCGCTCATGCCTTTGCCCCCTCCTTTTCCTGAAATGCTTTTACCACCTTCACGATATTCAGGGACGCCGGACATTTCTCCACGCACCGGCCGCATCCCACGCAGGAGTACATCCCGTCATTGTTGGCCGGGAAATACACCAGCTTGTGCATGAACCGCTGGCGGAACCGCTCCTTCTGGCTGGTCCGGTTATTGCCGTGGGCCATCATGGTGAAATCCGAATACATGCAGGAATCCCAGCAGCGGTAGCGCTGTACCCCGTGTCCGGTGTCATAGTCCTTGATGTCGTAGCACTGGCAGGTGGGGCACACGAAAGTACAGGTGCCGCAGGCCAGACAGGGTTTGTAGAGTTCCTCCCACAGAGGCGACTCAAACTTCTCCATCAGCACATCCCCGTTCCATCCTTCCAGGGAAAGATGGGTGTAGGGAAGTTCCTCGATGATGGCGCGGATCTTCTCCTCTTCTTCTGCCACTGCCGTTTCGCTTCCAGCGTCATCTGCTTTTTCAAGGATATCTGCCAGCTTTTCCGTCAGCTTCTGTCCTTTTTCCGTCTCCGGCTTCCAGTACAGGGTGTCCTCCACCATCCAGGCTGCCACGTCTGCCGCCGGATGAGCCGCGTCTACGCCGAACACCTTGCAGAAGCAGGTCTCTTCCGGCTCATGACAGGCCAGGGCGACGATGGTGCCGTGGTCTCTTCTTGCAGCGTAGAAGGTGTCGATCGGATCAGAAAGGAATACCCGATCCAGCACCTCTACTCCTTTTATATCACAGGCTTTCATGCCAAACACCACGAAATCCTGTTCTTTCAGTGTCTCCGGCTCTACGCTTAACTTCTTTCCCTCCCGGTAACAGGTATACAGGGTCTCACTCTGGGGAAAGAATACGTCCTTGGGAGACTTCACGGTCTTCAAAGTGTCAAGGTCCACCTCTGCCTCTTCCCTCCACACGCCGAAATTAGTCTGATCTGCAGTGCGGACCGGCAGATATAATTCCTGATCTGCGGCGATCTTCTGGAATAATGCAGGCAGATCTTCTCGTTTTATCTTATACATGCCCTAACTCCTTTCCGCCACGATCCCAGGCTCTGCGTCGTCCAACTGGTAACTGGTCAGGGGGCCTCTCTCCTCAAGGTCAGCGCCCGCCTGATACTCTCCGTACAGTTCATCGATGTCTTTGATGAACTTCCGGTTGAAAAGATGAAGGGGGATCCCCTGCGGACATACCCGGCTGCACTCGCCGCAGTCGGTACACCGTCCCGCCACATGGAAGGCCCGGATGATGTGGAACATCTTTTCCTCAAAGGAATCCACGTTGGCCTTCTGGGCGCTGTCAAATTTGTTGCTGTCAAAGACGCATTTGCGGCAGCTGCAGGCCGGACATACATTCCGGCAGGCGTTGCAGCGGATACATTTGCTCAGTTCCTTCTGGAAAAAGGCGAATTTTTCTTCCGGGCTCATAGCCTCGATCCGTTCTACTTCCGCGAACCGGTCCCCGTCTTTGGTCTCTTTGGACTCTCCGATGATCTCGTCGAAGATCATGTGGTCCTTGCCCTTACAGACATGGCACCGCTCCAGCATGGCGTCCTTGTAGGGAACTTTCTTCTCTCCGTAAAGGGTCTCAATAGTCAGGGTCTCGGCCTCATCCTCAAGGTTGGCCCCTGCGATACTTTTGATCCCTTTGATCCCCATTTTGCGGATCTTCTCAATGTCCAGCTTGCCTTTGCAGCCCACGCCGATGATATAGGCTTTCTCCCGGTCTACCCGGTGCTCTTTCATCAGCTGCTGGAAGCTGTAGGTGTCACAGGGTTTCAGGCACACCAGAGTCTTTCCCGGAAGCTTAGAAGCCTCGATCATATATTTGCTTAAATTCGCCCCGCAGAATCCGTTGTATACGAACTCTTCCAGGTCTTCTTCTTTCTCAAAATAAGCCGGTTCCGGATTATAAGGCAGGTCGCCGGCTTTCCATCCCAGCACCCGGTTCACGGTTCCGTCGGCCAGGAGTTCTTTCGCCCGTTTTACGATTTCCTGCATCTTAAATCCTCCAATCTTACATTCTTCCCAAGGGAAGTGATCTTGTCTACAAACTCATGCATGGTCTGGGAGAATTTCACGCCTTCCGCCGCGGATACCCACTCTACCCGGGTCCGTCCGTTCTCCACGCCGATGAAGTCCAGCATGGAGAAAAGAAGGGTCATCCTCCGCCTTGCATAGTAGTTTCCTGAGGTATAGTGGCAGTCGCCGGGATGGCATCCGCAGATGATCACGCCGTCCGCCCCTCTTTCAAAGGCCCGCAGGATAAACATGGGATTCACCCGGCAGGAACAGGGTACCCGGATGATCTTCACGTCCGCGGAGTAAGAAAGGCGGCTGCTGCCTGCCAGATCCGCGCCGGCGTAGCTGCACCAGTTGCAGCAGAAAGCCACGATCTTAGGCCTGAATTCTTCTTTTGCTTCTATCGACATATGGCATCTACCTCCGCTAGAATCTGTCTGTTGGAAAATCCCTTCAGGTCCATGGCGCCGGAAGGACAGGTGACTGTGCAGGCGCCGCAGCCCTGGCAGAGAGCCTCGTTGACCACTGCAATGCGCCGTACTTCCCGGATCCCGTGGTCATTGACTTCCTTCTCTTCATAGGTAATGGCCCCGTAGGGACACACGTTGGCACACTGGGAACAGCCGTTGCACAGCAGTTCGTCAGAATGAGCCGTACAGGGGTTGGTGAGAAGCTTATCCTTGGCCAGAAGTCCGATGGCCTTTACCGCCGCCGCTCCTGCCTGGGATACCGTCTCCGGGATATCTTTGGGCCCCTGGCACACGCCGGAGAGAAAGACTCCCGCTGTGGGGGACTCTACCGGACGAAGCTTGGCGTGGGCCTCAGTCAGGAAATTATTGGTATCAATGCTGGCGGTGAGCATGGTGGCGATCTTGCGCACATCCGGGTTTGGCTCGATGGCCGCCGCCAGGACTACCATGTCCGCTTCCTTTAAGATCTGCTTGTTGTCCAGCAGGTCCGCTCCCTGCACCAGAAGCTTGCCGTCTGGCTGAGGGATCACTTTGCCCACCTGGCCTTTGATATAGTTCACGCCGTATTCTTCCACGGCCCGGCGGTAGAACTCGTCGAAGTTCTTGCCCGGAGTCCGCACATCGATATAGAACACGGTTACATTTACATCCGGATACTTATCCCGGATCAGCATGGCGTGCTTGGCGGTGTACATGCAGCAGATCTTGGAACAGTAGCTCTTTCCTCTGTGATCCGCACACCGGCTTCCCACGCACTGGATGAACACGATCTCTTTGGGCGCCTTCCCGTCGGAGAGCCGCTCCAGATGGCCTCCGGTTGGACCCGCCGCGTTCATGATCCGCTCCAGCTCCAGGGAGGTGATCACATCCTTGCTCTGGCTGTAGGCGTACTCGTCGTAATCGTCCAGCTTGATCATGTCGAATCCGGTAGCCACCACGATGGCGCCGTATTTCTCAGTGATGATCTCGTCTTTCTGCTCATAGTCGATGGCGCCTGCCTGGCACACCTTGGAGCAGATCCCGCATTTTCCGGTCTTAAACTTGATACAGGCCTCCCGGTCGATCACCGGCACGTTGGGGATAGCCTGGGCAAATGGAGTATAAATGGCGCTCCGGTTATTTAATCCCCGGTTGAATTCACTGGGGCTTTTCTTGCTGGGACATTTCTCCTGGCAGACGCCGCAGCCGGTACATTTGCTCATGTCTACGCTTCTTGCCTTCTTGCGGATATCCACCGTAAAGTCTCCCACAAATCCGGAGACTTTCTCTACTTCGCTGTATGTATAGATGTTGATGTTGGGATGAGCGTTGGCCTCCACCATCTTCGGGGTGAGGATACAGGCGGAACAATCCAGGGTGGGGAAGGTCTTGTCAAGCTGGGACATTCTTCCGCCGATACTGGGGGTCTTCTCCACGATATCCACCGGATACCCGGCGTCCGCAATATCCAGCGCCGTCTGGATGCCGGCGATGCCGCCGCCGATCACCAGGGCCCGCTTGGTCACCCGGCTCTCTCCCGGCTGAAGGGGTGTATTTAAGTTTACCTTGGCCACAGCCGCACGCATCAGGATCACGGCCTTCTCGGTAGCCTCCTCCATGTCTTTATGGATCCAGGAACAGTGCTCCCGGATGTTGGCAATTTCCACCATGTACGGGTTTAATCCCGCCTTCTGGGCCGCGTTCCGGAAGGTGGTCTCGTGCATCCGGGGAGAACAGGAGCACACCACGATGCCGCTTAAGTTCTTCTCCTGCACGGCCTTCAGGATCTTCTCCTGACCGGCCTCGGAACACATATACTGATAATCCTCCGCATGGACCACGCCCGGTTCGTGCAGGGCCATCTCTACTACTTTCTTTACGTCCACCGTTGCGGCGATGTTTGTACCGCAGTGACAGACGAATACTCCGATCCTTTGCACCTTGTTGTCACCTCCTGTATCTTCTGAACGCACTTACCAAAAGCTGCTGCGGAGTATCCGGATCCAGAAGCTCCGGGATCTCGTCCGGGGTCAGATAATCCCCGCCTTTTTGCCGCTCCACGATCTGCCGCGCCGCGTCGATGAGTTTCCCCGGCTTCACATCCCGTGGACAGCGCTGTACGCAGGCAAAGCAGGACAGGCATTTCCACAGGGACCTGGATCTTACCAGAGACTCGATATCTTCGTTGATCACATAGGACACGAACTGATGAGGCTTGATGTCCATCTCGTTGTAGGAAGGACAGGTGGCGGAACATTTGCCGCATTTCATACATTTCAGGGGATTGACGCCGCTGATCTCCCGGATCTGATCCGCCTGTTTCTTTGCATTTGTCACTTTACCTTCACCTCATCTTTCACACCCAGAGCTTCTGCCAGAAGCTCGGTAAAATAGTAAACCGGCAGGCCGCCCTCCAGGTTTTTGTTTAGATTATACATACATAAGGGACAGGCGGTGATCAGCATATCCGCGCCAAATCCTTCCGCGCTGGCCCCGATCTTGCGGCACATCTCCCCGGCCATCTCCTGCTCTTTTAAGGAAATGTAACCGCCGCAGCACTCGTTGCGGTAAGGATAGATCACCGGCTGGGCGCCGATAGCCCGGATGAAGTCCTCCATGATCTTCGGATTCTCCGGATCATCAAAGGCCAGGATCTTTCCCGGGCGAAGAAGAAGGCACCCGTAGTAGGCGCCGATCTTCTTCCCGGCCAGCGGATTGACTACCTTTTCTTTCACTTTATCAAAACCGATCTGGTCCCGCAGCACTTCCAGGAAATGAAGCACCCTGGTCTCCCCTGCGTAAGGCCTGGGAAGATCCATGTAGTTGTTTGCCTTGGTCCGGATCTCTTCCACATTTCTCATATCGTCGTTGACCCGTTTGAGCACATGATGACAGGCGGAACAGACGGTAACCAGGTCCTGGCCCTTCTCCTTTGCCGCGTTCAGGGCCCGCACGGACGCAAGCTTGGTTGCGATCTCATCGCTTCCCAGCGGGTACACGCCGCCGCAGCACTGCCATTCTTCAATCTCTTCCAGTTCAAACCCCAGTGCCCTGGCAGAAGCTCTGGCATAGACGTCCAGAGCCTGCGCCTTGTTCTTCAGGGTACAGCCGGGATAGTAACTGTATCGCATAACGTTTCCTCCTTGCTTTTGTCTTCTTAGATATCAATCTGGGCGATCACATCCTTCAGGACTTTGGCGCTTGCCTGAAGTTTGGCGACCTCCTCTTCTGTCAGGTGCATGGGGATCCTGCCCTGTACGCCGTTTGGTCCTACCAGGGTCAGGGTGCTTAAACATACGTCCTCAATGCCGTACTCGCCGTGCATCATACTGGACACGGTAGCCACAGAGTCAGACGCTGCAAGGATCAGATTACACAGCTCACAGACTGCCACAGACACGGCGTAGAAGGTGGCTCCCTTCTTGGCGATCACCTGGCCGCCGGACTTGTGCACATACTCTTCCATAGCGTCCTTGTCCAGCTTCTCGATCCCTACCTTGTCCGCCATGGCCGCATAGTAGTCGTCCAGGTCCACGCTGGCGATATCTGCGTTGGACCAGGGAACAAAGGAAGAATCCCCGTGCTCGCCGTACACATAGGCATGGATATTTTTCTGCGCCACGTGGAAATGCTCGGAAAGACCATACCGCAGTCTGGCTGTATCCAACACAGTACCGGAACCGATGATCTGATTCTCCGGCAGTCCGGAGATCCTGGTAAATACATAGGTCAGAACGTCCACCGGGTTGCTGACGATGATGTAGATGGCGTTCGGCGCCGCCTTCACGATCTGGGGCGTGATCTCCTTGATGATGTTCACGTTGGTCTGGGTCAGTTCAATTCTGGTCTGTCCGGGCTTGCGGGCGATCCCTGAGGTAATGATCACAATGTCGGAATCTTTGGCGTCCGCGTACTCGCCTGCGATGATGGATACCGGGTTCCGGAAGCAGGTACCCTGCTTGATATCCATAACTTCGCCTTCCACCTTCTCCTTGTTGATGTCAATGAGAACAATCTGGGAGGCAATGTCCTCTCCTGAAAGCTTGTAAGCGATGGTCGCTCCTACACTTCCTGCGCCGATAATCGTAATCTTGCTGCTCATAATTCACCTGTTCCTTTCTGTGTTTGTTAAAATTTTCATCATATTTGAATACTATCATATCGTTAATAATTTGACAAGAGATAGATTTGCTTTTTCTGTTAATTTTATAACTTGATCTATTTTATTATAGTGTGGGGAAATTAAAGAAGCATAAACTTGACAGAGTCCATCCTTTTCCTTATAATAAAATTCGTCCGTTTTCGGACGAATAGCGAGCTCTTTACTATATGAAAAGAAAGGACAAAAGAAAGGTTATGAGTTCCACAGCGCTGTTTTCCAAAACACCGCCCCTGAAGCTGTTTTTTCTTGCTTCCCTGCCCGGAGCGGTCAGCATGCTGGCTTCTGCATTATATCAGACGATAGACGGCATTTTCGTCGGTCAGTTTCTCGGGCCCACCGCATTTGCGGCTCTGAACCTTGCCATGCCCTTTGTGATCATCAATTTCGCGCTGGCCGACCTGATCGGCGTCGGCGCTTCTGTTCCTATCTCCATCTCACTTGGGAAAAAACAAAATGATCATGCCAACAATATCTTTACCTGCGCCTGCCTGATGATCGTCGGCTCCGGCATCGTGATCGGGGCCGCTCTTTTCCTCCTGGCCCCGCTGCTGATCCGCCTGATGGGTGCAGAGGGAGATTTTGCAAAATTTGCGGTGCAATATCTGCGCGTCTATGCGCTCACCTCCCCGGTGACCACCATTATTTTCGCAGTGGACAATTTTCTGCGGATCTGCGGATACATCCGGGGAAGTATGTGGCTGAACATCCTGATGTCCGTCTTAAGCACCGCGCTGGAATTTCTGTTCCTTTGCGTTTTCCACTGGGGGATCTGGGCAGCCGCGCTGGCCACCTGCACCGGAATGGCTGTCTGCGCAGGAATCGCCTTCATTCCCTTTTTCCGGAGAAAAGCGCTGCTCCGGTTCTGCGTTCCCCGCTTCCATATCCGGATGATCCGCCAGATCATCGCCTGTGGAAGTCCTAATTTCTTAAACAACATTGCAGGCCGGATCACCTCAATCCTTATGAATGCCATTCTGGTCCGCCTGGGCGGAGAAACTGCCGTGTCCGTCTATGGCATTCTGATGTTCGCCGAGGGATTTATCCAGCCGCTGATGTACGGGACATGCGACTCTCTCCAGCCTGCAGTGGGATATAACTGGGGCGCGCAGAAATTCTCCCGGGTAAGGGCAATTGAAAAATGCTGCTTTACGGCTGCCCTGATCCTTTCTCTGTTGTCAGCCG
>NZ_DBGCJQ010000115.1:0-27797 GCF_048354975.1 Massilistercora timonensis
CGTCTTCCTTGATCCGGATAGAGGGAAGAAAGGGAACCAGCATTTCCTTGCAGCCCACCGGGCCGCTTCCCGGACCTCCGCCTCCGTGGGGCGTGGAAAAGGTCTTGTGCAGGTTCAAGTGCACCACGTCAAATCCCATATCCCCCGGACGCACCGTACCCATCACTGCGTTTAAGTTGGCGCCGTCATAGTAGCACAGCCCTCCGCACTCATGGACGATCCGGGTGATCTCCAGGATATTCTTGTCAAACAGTCCCACTGTGTTGGGGTTGGTCAGCATAAGCCCCGCCACTTCCTCTGTGGCCGCTTCTCTGAGCTTCTCAAGATCCACACAGCCGTCCGGCCCAGAGGGAATACTGACCACAGTAAATCCTGCCATTACTGCGCTGGCCGGGTTGGTCCCATGGGCGGAGTCCGGGATCAGGATCTTCGTCCGCTTCTCATCTCCCCGGTTAAGATGGTAGGCCTTGATAAGAAGAAGGCCGGTAAATTCCCCGTGGGCTCCTGCTGCCGGCTGGAAGGTCATAGCGTCCATGCCGGTGATCTCGCAAAGGTAGGTTTCCGCTGTCTTCAATACTTCCAGGCAGCCCTGCACCGTGTGAAGGGGCTGCAGCGGATGGATATCCCGGAATCCGGGGAGACCGGCCACCTCCTCATTGATCCTGGGATTATATTTCATGGTACAGGAACCTAAGGGGTAGAACCCGTCGTTCACCCCGTGGCATTTCTTCGCAAGTTCCGTATAATGCCGGCTCAGTTCCCCTTCCGAAAGTTCCGGCAGATGAAGCGGCCGCTCCCGTCTGTCTTTTTCTCCCGGATAAACAAGTTCCACGTCGCAGGGGGGAAGGATGGAACAATGTCTTCCCGGCCTGCTCTTTTCAAAGATCAACATCCTTCCTGCACCTCCCTTACGATCCGGACTACCCGGTCCATCTCTTCTTTTGTATTCAGTTCCGTACAGCACCAGAGGATCCGTCTTCCATCCAGGGGATAACCGCCCATGATGTCCCTTGCTTCCAGCGCTTCCAGGATACGGTCGGCCGGAAGATCCGACACCGTGACAAATTCATGGAAGAATTCCCGCTCCGGGTGCTCCAGCGCCAATCCCGCTTCCGCAAGTCCTCCGGCCAGGTAATGAGCCTTGGAGGTACACTGAAGCGCCGCACTGTGAAGCCCTTCGCTTCCCATAGCAGCGAGGTAGGTCCCCACAGCCAGGGCGCACAGGGCCTGGTTGGAACAGATGTTGCTGGAAGCCTTCTCCCGGCGGATGTGCTGTTCTCTCGCCTGCAGGGTCAGCACATATCCGGTCTTCCCATTCTCATCCACCGTCTGGCCTACGATCCTGCCCGGCAGTTTCCGCGTCATAGCGGCCACGCAGGTCATAAAGCCCAGATAGGGGCCGCCAAACGCAAGGGGCAGTCCCAGAGGCTGTCCTTCTCCTACCGCCACGTCCGCGCCATACTCCCGGGGCGTCTTTAACGCTCCCAGGGAAATGGGATTCACACCCATAATGTATTTAGCCCCGGCCTCATGGATGATCTCTCCCATCTCCTCCGCCGGTTCCAGATTGCCGTAATAATTGGGATGCTGGATGTAGACGCAGGCGGTCTCGCCATCCAGATGCTCCCTAAGGAACTCCACATCCGTCACCCCATCCTTCTCCGGGATCAGGGCAAGCTCCATCTCATTTCCAAAGCAATAGGTCTTCACCGTCTCCAGCACCCCCGGCTGAACCGTGGCTGAGATCCACGCTTTCTTCCTCTTCCGCTCCCGGCACATGGCGATGGCTTCCGCCGCCGCGCTGGCTCCGTCATAGACAGAGGCGTTGGAGGCGTCCATCCCTGTCAACTCACAGATCATGGTCTGATACTCGAAGATAGACTGTAAGATCCCCTGGCTGATCTCCGCCTGGTAGGGAGTGTAGGCGGTCTGCAGGTCTTCCTTGGAGATCACGTTCTTCACCATGGAAGGGATATAGTGCCGGTAAGCCCCGGCTCCCCGGAACACAGTGGCAAAGACATGGTCCCTGGCCGCCATCTCTTCCATGGCCCGCCGCACCTCCAGCTCGCTCTTTCCCTCCGGAAGATCCAGCATAGCCTGGACCCGCACTTCTCCCGGGATATCCCGGAACAGATCCTCCATGGAGGTAAAACCCATCGCCTCCAGCATGGCCTGCTGCTCTTCTCTGGTTCCTGGTACATAACTGCCCATGGGCAGATCACCACCTTTCTATTAGGCTCCCGGTCTACTGGTTCTCTACATATGCCTGATAGGCCGCCGCGTCCAGCAGCTCCTCCGTATCTGTGATCTCCTTCACCCTGACGAACCATGCGTCATAAGGCGCCTCGTTGATGGCTTCCGGGGTGTCCAGAAGCTCCTCGTTGATCTCACTGATCACGCCGGACACCGGTGAATACACGTCTGATACCGCCTTGACAGACTCTACGTCTGCAAATGGCTCTCCCACCGTTACCTCATCGCCTTCTTCCGGCAGATTGACAAACACCAGATCCCCAAGCTCGGACTGGGCGTAATCGGTAAGGCCGATCACCACTTCCTCTCCCTCTTCTTTTACCCACTCGTGGGATTTGGAATACTTCAACTCTTCTCTGAACTCCATGACCATATCTCCTTTCGTTTTCTTTCATTTCTTTCTATTGTACAGGCTTCCCTGTGTTTTTAAAAGCCTGTTTCTTTACTTCTTTTTATAAAAAGGCAGAGGAACCATCTGAGCCTCCACCATCCGCCCCCGCACTTCCACATTTACCAGGGTTCCCTCCGTGGCGCAGGCTGCGTCCACAAGAGCCATGGCTACTGGATAGCCAAGATAGGGACAATGAGTCCCGGAAGTGGTTGTCCCGATCTTCTCTCCCTCAAGATAAACCGGCTGCTCCTCCCGGATGATGCCTCGTCCGGTAACTTTCAGCCCCACCCGCTTACGTCCGGGTTCGCCTGCTTCTTCCAGGGCTTTCTTTCCAATGAAATCTTCCTTGGCCATCTTCACTGCGAATCCCAGGCCTGTCTCCAGAGGCGTCACTTCCTCATCCATCTCATGGCCGTAGAGAGGCATGGCAGCCTCCATCCGGAGGGTGTCCCTGGCTCCCAGCCCGCAGGGGATCAGACCTTCTTCTTTTCCTGCCTCCAGGAGGGCTTCCCACATCTCTTCGGCCCGGGCGCTGTCCAGATAAAGTTCCACCCCGTCCTCGCCGGTATAGCCGGTGCGGGAGACGATACAGGGGATCCCTGCCACTTCCCCGTCAAATACCGCATGGTAGTACTTCTTGGGGATACTTTCCTCTCTGGCAAGCTTTCCAAGGATGTCCATGGCTTTTGGCCCCTGAAGGGCCAGCTGGGCATAATCCTCAGACACATCCTGGAAAGTCACATCCCCGGACTGGTGCTCTCGCATCCACTGGTAATCCTTATCCTTATTGGCTGCATTTACCACGATCAGGTAGTGATCGTCCGAGCGCTTGTAGACGATCAGATCGTCCACCGTACCTCCCCTCTCATTGCACATGGGGCTGTACCGGGCCTGGCCGTCCGTCATGTTGATGAAGCTGTTGGTCAGAAGCCTCTGCAGGTTGGCAAGGGCGTCCGGCCCCTCGCAGAGGATCTCCCCCATGTGGGACACGTCAAAAAGGCCTGACGCCTGACGCACCGCCATATGCTCCTTGATCACCCCTGTCTGGTACTGCACCGGCAAAAGGTACCCGGCAAAAGGAACCATCTTGCCGCCGGCCCTTACATGAGCCTCATAAAGTGGAGTCTTCAATTCCATCCTGTCATCCCTCCAATTCTCTCATCCCCAGGAAACAGAAAAAGGAGATCCGCTCCTTCCCGCAGTTCAAATGCGGGAATCCCGATCTCCCTGTCCATCTCCAGAGTCTCGGATTTATCATCCGAATTATTTTTTCTTGATTATACTAATGATAAAATTATCTGTCAATAATAGTTGACTATTTAACATGATTGACAATTTATAGACGCAAATCAAACCCCATTTCCCGCCGCATATCCGGTGCTCCAGGCGATCTGCAGATTAAACCCTCCTGTGACCGCGTCAAGGTCCAGCACCTCTCCGGCAAAATAAAGCCCCTTCACAAGCCTGGACTCCATGGTCCCGGGATCGATCTCCTTGATATGGACTCCTCCCTTTGTGATGATCGCCTCGTTGAACCCCCGCAGGCCCGTCAGAGTCATGGGCAGGGCTTTCACCAGTTCTACAAACGCCCTTCTTTCCTCCCGGGAGATCTCATGCACCTTTTTCTCCGGGTTTATACCGCTTAAGTCCACCATCACCGGGATCAGCTTGGCGGGGAAAAGCTTCCCGAGAGAATTCTTGAACTGCCGGTTCTTATTCTCCTCAAAATCCCGCAGGATCCGGTGATCCAGCTGCTCCTGGCTTAAAGCCGGCTTTAAGTCGATCACCAGCTTAAGTGGATGACTGATAAGTTTATCTCCCACATAGCTGCTGGCGGTGAGCATCAAAGGGCCGCTGACCCCATAGTGGGTGAAAAGCATTTCCCCGAACTCCTCATAGAGTTTCTTCTTCCCGTCGTAGATCGCCGCCGATACATTCCTCAGGCTTAAGCCCTGGAGTTCCCTGGTCCACCCTTCGCCGGTCTCCATAGGCACCAGGGAAGGCCGGCATTCTTTCACCGTGTGTCCCAGCTCTCTGGCAAAACGGTAACCGTCTCCGGTGGAACCGGTGGTCCGGTAAGAAATGCCGCCGGTGGCCACGATACAGGCGTCGCCCTCCACCTTTTTCCCGTCCGCAAGCACGATTTCCTGAAATCTTCCATCCTTTTCCCGGATCTCCCGAACTTCCCGGTTCAGGAACACCCGGACTCCCAGCCGCTTCAGCTCCTGCTCCAGCACCCGGATCACATCGGAGGAGTGATCCGATCTTGGGAAGACCCGCTCTCCCCGCTCCACCTTGGTGGGAAGACCCAGCTCTTCAAAAAAGGCGATGGTGTCCTGGTTGGTAAACCCGTAGAAGCTGCTGTAGAGGAACCGGGAATTGGTGACCACGGATTCAAAAAGCACCTCCATATCGCAGGCGTTGGTCAGGTTGCAGCGCCCCTTTCCTGTGATAAACAGCTTCTTTCCTAATTTCTCATTCTTTTCAAAAAGGCTGACCGAATATCCCTTCCGGCCAGCCGCGATGGCGGCGAACATGCCTGCGGCACCTCCGCCGATCACCAGTATTTTCTTCATGGTTCTTTCCCTCTCCTAAGAGTTCTTGGTTGTCTTGTCCGTCTCCTGGTCCTCATGTCCGGCAAGCTCCACCTTGTCCCCCACCATGTTCAGCTCGTCCTTGCTGTAAACCTGGTACTCATCCCAGATCTCCTCCAGGGTCTCCAGGGTGGAGATCACTTCCTTCTGCTTCTTCATACACAGCGCCACCACCAGGGCATTGACCACGCTTAAGGGCGCCACCAGGGAATCCACAATGGAAGCCATATCGCTGCGGGCGATCAGGTTGCAGGAAGAGTAAAGGGTCATAGGCGAATGTACGCTGTCAGTCAGGGTGATCACCTTGGCCTTCCGGTTGCTGGCAAATTCCAGGGCCTTTAAGGTCCGCATGGAATACCGGGGGAAGCTGATGCCAATGATCACATCCTCCTCACCGATGCGGATCAGTTGCTCGAAGATCTCGCTGGAACTGTTGGTGGTAACCGCCGTCACATTGGGGCCGATCAGATTCAGATAAAAGCTGAGGAAACTGGCCAGCGGGGCGCAGCTGCGGATCCCGATCACATAGATCCTCCTGGCCTTCAGGATGGTGTCCACCGCCATCTCAAAGGAACCGTGGTCGATGGCCTCCATAGTCAGCTTGATCTTCTCGATGTCCGACTGCAGCACCGACGCCAGGATCTCTCCCTGGCTGATCCGGCCGTAGGTCACTTCCATCCGCTGGATGGAGTTCAGCTTGGTGCGCACCAGCTCTCCCAGAGCCCGCTGGAACCCGGGATATCCGTCGTACCCCAGAGCCATGGCAAACCGGACTACCGTAGACTCGCTGACGCCTACCTCTTCCCCCATCTTAGCCGCCGTCAGGAACGCCGCCTTGTCGTAGTCCTCCCGGATGAAATCCGCCAGCTTCTTCTGGCCCTTGCTGAACTTCTGGTATCCATCCTCAATTTTCTGTAACAGTTCGTTCTTATTCCCCATAAGTATATCCTTCTCAATTCTACGCCTTTGCACAGGCTTAACATTCTATCATTATAAAGCGAACCGGGAAAATATTCAAGTTCCGGATTTCTTCTAAGATCTGCGCAGGCAAGGGTGGTGAAAAGAAAAAGAGCGGATGATTGCGGAGGTTAAGCGTCAGCCTCGAAGCAATCGCCGCTCTTTGTCTTTCACTTACATTTGCCGTCAGACTTCAGGAAGACCTCCTAAACCGGATAGCTTCCGCTCTCGGTATCTGCCACCGTCTGGTCTACCCTGGTCTGCTGTGCTTCCCGGTATTTGAAGAAATCTACCGCCACCTGCGGGAACAGGGCGTAAGTCAGCACGTCTTCGTCCTGCTGGCTCCACTGCTCCATCTCTTTGCGCAGGGTGTCAAGCTCATCCGGGATCAGGTCCGCCGGACGGCAGGTAATGATCTCTGTATCCGGATCCAGAACCTTCTTCTTCACTTCCTCGTTAAACGGCTTCACGGTAGCGCCGTATTTGCCGCTTAAGATATCTTTGGTCTCTTTGGTAGCCACCTTGTACCGCTCGCCCATCAGCACGTTGAGCACTGCCTGGGTTCCCACGATCTGGGAAGACGGAGTGACAAGAGGCGGCTCGCCCAGGTCTTTGCGGACTCTTGGCACTTCCTCCAGCACTTCGTAGTACCGGTCTTCCGCGTTCTGGTCCTTTAACTGGGACGTCAGATTGGAGAGCATACCGCCCGGTACCTGATACAGCAGGGTCTTGATGTTGACACCCAGGTTCTTGGGATTCAGAAGACCGCTGTCCAGCGCCTCGTCCCGGATGGGCCGGAAGTAATCGGCGATCTCTGAGAGCAGCTTCTGATCCAGGCCGGTGTCATAGGGCGTTCCCTTGAAGGTCTCCACCATAACCTCAGTAGCCGGCTGGGAAGTTCCCAGGGCGAAGGGCGACATCGCGGTATCGATCACATCCACCCCTGCCTCTACTGCCTTCAGATAGGTCATGGAAGCCACGCCGGACGTATAGTGGGTGTGGAGCTGGATGGGCAGATCCACCGCGTCTTTCAGCGCTCCTACCAGCTCTGTGGCCGCGTAGGGAAGGAGAAGTCCTGCCATGTCCTTGATACAGATGGAGTTGGCTCCCATATCCTCGATCCGCTTCGCGATATCCACCCAGTAATCCAGGGTGTAAGCGTCTCCCAGGGTATAGGAAAGGGCGACCTGCGCCTCCGCCTTCTCTTTATTTGCCGCCTTCACTGCCGTCTGCAGGTTGCGAAGGTCATTTAAGCAGTCAAAAATACGGATGATGTCAATGCCGTTGGCTACAGATTTCTGTACGAAATACTCTACCACGTCGTCGGCGTAGGGCCGGTATCCCAGGATGTTCTGCCCACGGAAGAGCATCTGCAGCTTGGTGTTCTTGAAGCCGTCCCGGAATTTCCGCAGCCGGTCCCAGGGATCTTCCTTCAGGAAACGAAGGGATGCGTCAAAGGTGGCGCCGCCCCAGCACTCTACCGAATGGTATCCCACCTGGTCCATCTTCTCCACGATGGGGAGCATCTGCTCCGTCGTCATCCGGGTGGCGATCAGGGACTGATGGGCGTCCCGCAGCACCGTCTCAGTGATCTTGATTGGTTTTTTCTCTATCTCTGCCATTGTCTATTCCTCCATTATTCTAATCCATCACTCTTACATTACACCGAAGATGGCCATAAAGGTTCCCGCGGCCACCGCTGTACCGATAACGCCTGCCACATTGGGGCCCATGGCGTGCATCAGCAGGAAGTTGGTTGGATCTGCTTCCGCGCCCACCTTCTGGGACACACGGGCCGCCATGGGAACTGCAGACACGCCGGCGGACCCGATCAGCGGGTTCACCTTGCCGTGAGTTGCAACGCACATCAGCTTGCCAAGAAGCACGCCGCCTGCCGTACCAAAGGAAAAGGCCACAAGACCCAGGATCACGATCTTCACCGTGTCCACGTTCAGGAAAGCCTCCGCGCTGGTGGTGGCTCCTACCGATGTTCCCAGCAGGATGACTACAATGTACATCAGCGCGTTGGACGCTGTATCCACCAGCTGGCGCACCACGCCGGACTCCCGGAACAGGTTGCCCAGCATCAGCATACCTACCAGAGGCGCTGTGGTGGGAAGGATCACACACACTACGATGGTAACGATGATGGGGAACAGGATCCGCTCCAGTTTGGATACCGGACGCAGCTGCTCCATCTTGATCTTCCGCTCCTTCTCTGTGGTAAGAAGCTTCATGATGGGAGGCTGGATGATGGGTACCAGGGACATATATGAATATGCCGCCACCGCGATGGGGCCAAGGATCGCCGTCTGCTCCAGCTTCCCTGCCAGGAAGATGGAGGTGGGGCCGTCCGCGCCGCCGATGATAGAGATGGCCGCAGCCGCCTTGTCCGAGAATCCCATCGCCATGGCTCCCAGATAAGCCACGAAGATACCAAGCTGGGCCGCCGCACCCATGAGGAAACTCTTAGGGTTGGCGATCAGCGGTCCAAAGTCCGTCATCGCGCCTACTCCCAGGAAGATGAGGGAGGGCAGGATGGACCACTCGTCCAGCAGATAGAAGTAATACAAAAGCCCGCCGGTGCCATTCTCCGCATCCTCGATATGCAGCATGATATCCGGGTAAATGTTGACCAGCAGCATACCGAAGGCGATTGGCACCAGAAGCAATGGCTCAAATCCATGCCGGATTGCCAGATAAAGGAAAACACATGCCACCGCGATCATGATCAGGTTCCCCCAGGTGAGGCTGAAGAACGCGGACTGATGCACGAGATTTCCCAGCGTTGTTAAAATATATTCCATGTTTAGACCTCCAGTCGTGTTCATTTCGAAGGCTTACGCCTCCGACAGGTTTCCCGTTAGTTCAGCGTGGCCAGTACTGCGCCCGCCTCGATGGCGTCGCCTACAGCCACCTCGATGCTGGCTACCGTGCCAGCCTCAGGAGCCACTACCGGGATCTCCATCTTCATGGCCTCGATGATCACGACTGCATCGCCTCTGTCTACCTTTGTGCCCACGCCGGCCTCGATCTTAAATACCTTTCCGGCTGCGCCCGCCTTCACTTCAATGGCGCCTGCCGCTGCCTTGGGTGCCGGTGCCGGAGCTGGAGCCGGAGCCGCCTTGGGTGCCGGTGCCGGAGCTGCCGCCCGGGGCGCCGGGGCTGCGCCCGCGCCTTTTTCTTCTACAGTTACGTCATATACATTTCCATTGACTGTAATGGTATAATTTTTCATAGTTTTGATCCTCCTCGATTGTCTATGCTTTCCATTTATTTGACGGGCGCCTGCGGATGCTGCGCACCACGAATCCATCTGTGGATGTCCCTTCCGCCGCCGCGATGGCCGCGGAGATCACTGCTCCCAGTTCCAGATCGTCTGTAAGGTCTACAGTTTCCGGAACTGCCTGCACAACCTCTTCCTTCTCTGCCTGCACCGGAGCTTCTTTGGCTTTGCGTCCCCGGAAGAACTGCTCGATCGCCGGGATGAACTTCAGAAGCCAGATGATGATGGAGATAAAGATCAGGACACAAAATACCGTTCCCATTCCCAGGACTGTATTCAATCCTGCCTTCTCCAGGATCTCTCCGGTGGAGTAGATCCCGCTCACCGTCATGCTGTCCAGATACAGGTTCTCGTCATAAATAAATTCCAGAGTGGCTGACCGCTCTTCAAATCTCGCCGGAACCGTCACCGTAAGTTCGTCCGCGGTCGCCTCAAAATTGAATTCTCCATGTTCCGCGTAGGCTCCGCATTCATCTATCCCTGACTGCCAACTGTCCATAGCGCCCAGGAAACTCTCCGGGGTAAAGGGAAGTCCCGCGCTGTACAGTTCCTGTTCCACAGCAAAATCCGTTCTGCTGTTCCACTCTTCGATCGTGTCCTCGTCCACCGAGTTACAGTACTCGATCAGGAATTCTGTAGCCTGCTGGATCGTTTCTTCATCATATTCCAATGTCTCGCTGTTGGAAGTACAACCGGCAAGGCCAAAAAACGCCGCAAGGACGACGATTAATACACTGATTCTCTTTTTCACTTCTGCCTCACCTCTCTAAACCGTTCCATGTTTTTTCGCGGGGCGGTCCTCCCGTTTTGTAAACAGCATCTCAAATGCGCCGATCACATATTTTCTCGTGTCCGCCGGCTGGATAATGGTATCCACATAGCCTCTTGCCGCCGCAGAAAGGGGGCTGTCCTGAAGGGCCGCATACTCCGCCGCCTTCTCCTTCTGGGTCGCCGCGTCCCCGTCGGCGTACATGATCTTCGCCGCCAGGGCAGGCTCCATCATGCCGATCTGGGAGGATGGCCAGGCGTAGACCATATCCGCCCCTGTGGATTTGCTGTTCATCACCACGTAGGCGTTGCCGAATGCCTTGCCGGTGATCACATTTACCTTGGGCACTGTGGCCTCTGCAAATGCGCCGGCCAGGCGGGCCGCCGCCGCTGCCAGATGTTTCTCGTCATAATCGGAAGCTTTGAATCCAGACACGTTGGTCAGGGTCAGCACCGGGATATTGAACGCATCGCAGAAACGTACGAAATCCGCTGCCTTCTGCGCTCCATTTGCGGACAGGGATCCGTCAAACTCCTCCGCCACATTTGCCTCCTCATCGAAGACCTTCCACCGGTTGGCTACCGCGCCCACCGTCATGCCGTTCAGGCGGATGAACCCGATGACCATATCTCTGGCAAATGCCTTCTTTGTCTCGAAGAACACGCCGCCATCCGAGATCTGGGAAAGCGCTACCGCACCGTCGGCGGCCGCCCCTTCCATATTCTCACACAGACGGTTCAGATCGTCGGTGCACTCCTCATAGGAAACATCCTCTTCATTATTGCAGGGAAGCATGCCGATCAGCGTCCGGATCTCTGCAAGGATCTCTTCTTCTGTCCCCACACCGTCCACAAGGCCGGTGTTCTCGCTCTGGAACACTGCGGAAGATGTGTCACATTTCTCCACCCGGTTTCCGGGGATGGCGTTGGGAGAATTGACGAAGATCTTTCCCTGCTCCTCCATAAATGTAAAGTCCGTCAGCGCCGGGATCAGAGAAAGTCCCCCGCCGCAGGCCCCAAATACAGCTGTAATCTGGGGGATCACGCCGGAAGCCATGGCCTGGGTGCGGTACAGGCTTCCAAATGCCTCCAGGGCGTCTGTCCCTTCCTGAAGCCGTAAGCCCGCGCAGTTGATAAATCCAATGACCGGCGCGCCCATCTTCATAGCCATCTCGTAGATGCGGGTGATCTTTTTCGCGTGCATCTCGCCTACCGCCCCGCCCAGGACGGAAGCGTCCTGGCTGTACACATAGACCAGGTTACCGTCGATCACTCCGTAGCCTGTGATCACTCCGTCAGCCGGAGTTTTCTGTTCCTGCAGGTTGAAATCCGTGTTCCGCGCCGTCACAGCGCCGCCGATCTCAACAAAGCTGCCTGCGTCCAGCAATGCGTTGATCCGCTTGCCGGCCGCCTGTTCTGTTGCCGTGTTGCCCATACTTAACCCTCCATTTTCATGTATATTAGTTTCTTTTTTGTAACAAAATTTCCACCAATTATATTATATCCCCATTGCATGAATTCTGCAAGAAAGACTGGTAATTTATTGACAATATCACAAACAGGGACGGAGGAAAATAAAACTCCCCCGTCCCTGATGGATTATTTCTGATTCCGGAACTGCATCGGCGTCATATTGTACGCCTTTTTGAAAAGTCTGTTGAAATGTTCCACATTCTGGTATCCCACTGACAGCGCGATATTCTCCACCGTCATATTGCTGCTCTTAAGAAGAGCTCTCGCCTTCTTCATCCGGATCTTCTTCACAAACTCCCCGAAGGTCATGCCGGATTTCTCCTTGATGTACTTGGAGAGATAGGGCTTGGAGAGATAGAACTTCTTCGCCAGATCCTCCAGCGTCACGTCAATATAGTTGGCCTGGATGTAGTTCATGATCTCGATCATCCGGGGATCCTTGCAGGCATCCGACTTGCCGATCTTCTCAATCTTGTTCACCGCCACCGTCAGGGCCTCAATAGAAGCCTTGATGATATCCGCGTCAATCCCCACGCCCCAGAAGGTCTTGCCCTGACAGATAATACCCACATAGGCCACCGCCTTGGAAGAAGATCCCTTGGACTGGGAGTGCTCCTCGTAGAAGGTCAGCTCGTAGCTGATGTTAAAGTACTGCTTGATGGCGTTGCTCACCGCGTCCAGACGTCCATTTCCCATAGCGGTGATGGTGTTGGTCTCGCCATTCTGGTTGATGGTGGCCTCCGCAATGATCCCGTCCGCCTGCTTGAAATGGCATTCGTCGATGTGGAACACCGGCTTGGTGTTGATATAGTTGTCGGAGAAGATCTGGTATACCCACTCCGGCGTCAGCTCCTTGTGAGCCTTGTCGGATACGTCTTTCACCAGGTATCCCACTTCTTCTCTCATCTGCTGCGGCAGGTTGATGCCGTGGCTCTGCTTCAGGATGTAGTTTACGCCGCCCTTGCCGGACTGGCTGTTGATACGGATCACGTCGGAATCGTACCTGCGGCCCACATCCTGAGGATCGATGGGCAGGTAAGGAACCGTCCAGTTGTCGCACTTGTGCTCTTCTCTCCAGTTCATGCCCTTGGCGATGGCGTCCTGGTGTGAACCGGAGAAGGCGGTAAATACCAGGTCTCCTGCGTAAGGCTGGCGCTCGTACACCTGCATCCGGGTCAGGCGCTCGTAGGTCTCCCGGATCTTCTGCATATTGGAGAAGTCCAGTCCCGGATCCACGCCGTGGGAGTACATGTTCATACCCATGGTCACCACATCCACGTTGCCGGTGCGCTCTCCATTTCCAAACAAGGTGCCCTCGATCCTCTGGGCCCCCGCCAGGATCCCAAGCTCCGCTGTGGCCACGCCGCATCCCCGGTCATTGTGGGGATGGAGACAGAGGATCACATTGTCCCTGTATTTCAGATGTTTGTTCACATATTCCAGCTGGCAGGCGAACACATGGGGCATGGCGTTCTCCACCGTGGTGGGGATGTTAATAATGGCCTTGTTGTCCGCCGTGGGCTTCCACACATCCAGCACCGCGTTGCACACGTCCACTGCATAGTCCACTTCCGTTCCCGGGAAGCTCTCCGGGCTGTACTGGAAGGTAAAGTTGCCGTCCGTCTCGGAAGCCAGCTTCAGAAGAAGCTCCGCCCCGTCCACCGCGATCTTCTTGATCTCTTCCTTGCTCTTCTTAAATACCTGCTCTCTCTGAGCCACGGAAGTGGAATTGTAGAGATGCACCACCGCGTGTGGCGCTCCCTTCACTGCCTCGAAGGTCTTCTTGATGATGTGCTCCCGGGCCTGGGTCAGGACCTGGACCGTCACGTCATCGGGGATCATGTTCTTCTCGATCAGGGTCCGCATAAATTTATATTCGGTCTCGGAGGCCGCGGGGAATCCCACCTCGATCTCCTTGAATCCGATGTCAACCAGCATCTGGAAGAATTCCAGCTTCTCCTCCAGGCTCATGGGTTCGATCAGCGCCTGGTTCCCGTCTCGTAAGTCCACGCTGCACCAGATGGGCGGCTTGTCGATATAGTCTTTCTTCACCCAGTCATAGGTGATCTCCGGCGGCAGAAAATAGCCTCTCTCATACTTGCTGCAATTCTTCATCATTTTCAATACACTCCTCAGTAAATAATCATCAAGATTATTGTCTTTTTTTATACTCCCCTATCCTATCACAGGGGTATAAAAAAGGGAAGTGACAATTTTAATCACTTCCCTTGATTATATTTAATATTTGGTCTCCAAAGACCGCTTCTTGGTAATGGTCACTTTTTCCTCATAGCAGCTAAACAGCTCTCCCATCTTCTTCTGATCCGGCTTAGGCGTCACAAGGCTTACCACCGGCACCACCACAAGGCCGGCCACCATGGCCACTGCCCCTGCGTTGATGGCGGATTCAATGAAGTGGAAGAACAGGTTGGACACCGTGATCCCCACTCCCGCGATAAAGCTGGCCCACACCGCCGCTTTGGTCACCCGCTTCCAGTACAGGCCGTAGAAGAAGGGGGCCAGGAAAGCGCCTGCCAGCGCGCCCCAGGAGATGCCCATCAGCTGGGCGATGAAGGTAGGCGGCTTGATGGCCAGTACCACCGACACAGTGATGAAGAATACGATCAGCACCTGCATGGTCCGCACCAGCTTCCTGTCATCCGCGTGCTTCAGCACATTTCCCTTGAGGAAATCCAGGGTCAGGGTGGAGCTGGAGGTGAGCACCAGGGAGGCCAGGGTGGACATGGAGGCGGACAGCACCAGTACCACCACGATGCCGATCAGCACGTCTGAGAGAGAGGACAGCATGTAGGGGATGATGCTGTCGAACACCACATTTCCACTCTCGTCATAGATGGCCGCGCTGTCAAAGAGCCGGGCGAATCCTCCCAGGAAATAGCAGCCCCCGGAGATCACCACCGCAAAGATGGTGGAGATCACCGTTCCGGTATTGATGGATTTCTCGTCCCGGATGGCGTAGAACTTGCCGATCATCTGAGGCAGGCCCCAGGTTCCCAGGGACGTAAGGATCACCACTCCCAAAAGGTTCAGAGGGTCCGGGCCAAAGAAAGAAGTAAAGGCTCCCGGCTGTCCCAGAGTGATCTCCACATCACTGGGGATCTGCGCCATCTTTCCGATGGCCTCCAGGAATCCCCCCTGGCCGGACAGCACCGCCCATACCACCGCAACGATGCCCCCCAGCATGATGATCCCCTGGATGAAATCGTTGATGGCCGTGGCCATGTAACCGCCCAGGATCACGTAGATCCCGGTGAACACCGCCATGGCGATCACGCACCAGGCGTAAGGCACGTGGAAAGCCATCTCAAAAAGCCGGGACAGGCCGTTGTAGATAGAAGCTGTGTATGGCACCAGGAAGATAAATACGATGGCAGAAGCCGCCAGCTTCAGCGCCCTGCTGTCGTACCGCTCCCCGAAGAAATCCGGCATGGTCTTGGATCTCAAGTGCTGGGTCATGACCTTGGTGCGGCGGCCTAAGACCACCCAGGCCAGAAGGCTTCCGATCACCGCGTTGCCCAGACCGATCCAGGTGGAAGAAAGGCCGTATTTCCAGCCAAACTGCCCTGCGTATCCCACGAACACCACCGCAGAGAAATAAGAGGTCCCGTAGGCAAACGCCGTCAGCCAGGGGCCTACCGAGCGGCCTCCCAGCACGAATCCGTCCACACTCCTGGCATGGCGCCTGGCATAGAGCCCCACCGCCACCATCACCGCAAAAAATAAGATCAGCATCGTCAGTTTAATACCCATGTTATTCTCTCCTCATTCCTTAAGTCGTTTCTCGCTTTAAACCGTTGCGCTTTAAAGCATTGAAGTATTTTGTCAAGTGCAAGAATACCATATTTCCGGGGATATGTCAATTGGGGACGTGGTATTTTTAAAAATACCACGTCCCCAATTGAAAAAACCCTGTCCCTTTTTACTGTTTCATCTTCTCCACCCGCTCCCGGATGGTCTTGTCAAAATTCTCTACTCTTCTCTCATAAGGCTTCTCCATGTACTCGGAGTGGAGCATGAAATCCGCCGTAGCCAGATTGTTGGCGATGGGGATGTCATACACCACCGCGATCCTGAGAAGTGCCTTCACATCCGGGTCGTGAGGCTGGGCCTCCAGCGGGTCCCACAGGAAGATCATGAAATCGATCTGCCCTTCCACGATCTTGGCCCCGATCTGCTGGTCGCCGCCCAAAGGGCCGCTGCTGTAGCCCTTCACCGGCAGGCCGGTCCGCTCCGCGATCAGCCGGGAGGTGGTCCCGGTGCCGCACAGGAAATGGCTCTTGAGGATCTCCTTGTTCTTCTCGCACCAGTCCACCAGCTCTTTCTTCTTGCCGTCGTGGGCCACCAGCGCGATGTGCTTGGTCTTTCCGATCTCAAAGGTTACATAATTCTCATCCAACATCTGAACTTCCTCCTTTTCTCTGCCTGTGACAGACATTCTTACCGCGGAAAGCCTACTGCTTCTCCACAACCTCTCCCTGCTTCTTATAGATACTCTCAGCCGGCACATAGCCTCTTACGCTGGACAGCGGGTAAATGTTGGTGTGCTTCCCTACCACGCTGCCCGGGTTCAGCACCGTTCCGCAGCCTACTTCCACTTCGTCTCCCAGCATGGCGCCGAATTTCTTCAGCCCGGTCTCAATATTTTCCTCCGGCGTCTTCACCACCACCAGCTTCTTGTCCGACTTCACATTGGAAGTGATGGATCCTGCCCCCATGTGGGCCTTGTAGCCCAGGATAGAATCTCCCACGTAATTATAGTGGGGAACCTGCACTTTATTGAAGAGGATCACGTTCTTAAGCTCCGTGGAATTCCCCACCACAGCTCCCTCTCCCACAATGGCGTTGCCCCGGATGAAGGCGCACTGGCGCACCTCCGCGTTCTTGCCGATAATGGCCGGCCCGTGGATATAAGCGGACTCAAACACGGTGGCGGACTTGGCGATCCACACATCCTCCCCCACCTTGTCATACTCTTCCGCAGGAAGGGTCTCTCCCAGCTCCTTGATAAAGGCGCCGATCTTAGGAAGCACCTCCCAGGGATAGGTCACCCCCTGAAAAATGTCCCTGGCAATGGTCTCCTCTAAGGTATACAGCTGTGCAACGGTTAACTCTTTCATCATTTCTTCACTCCTGTCTTCCTGTTTCCTGGATTTCTTGTTTTATAAAATGCCGCGGCTTTGTCATAGCAGGCCCGCAGCTGGCTCTGGTTGTTCAGGTCCTTCACCCCCTGGGTCCTGCTTACAATGAACCGGTCCAGCTTCTCCATATACTCCCCGGGCGTGATCTCCCCGTTGGCCACATAGGTAAGTCCCTTCTCCCAGCTGGCTGTCAGCTCCGGGTTCAGAAGCGACCGGATGGAATGATCCACCACATCGTAGATCATCTCCCCCATCATGGTGGGGGTTACGATCTGGGTCTTCTTGTTCAGGGCCAGATACTTGTTATTAAAAAGCTTCTTCAGGATCTCCCCCCGGGTAGCGCTGGTGCCGATGCCGCTGCCCTTGATCTGGGAGCGCAGCTCCTCGTCCTCGATAAGCTGTCCCGCATTCTCCATGGCCAGGATCAGAGACCCGGAATTATACCGCTTGGGCGGGGAAGTCTTCCCCTCCCTGATCTCCAGCGCGGATACGGGTAGCGTCATGCCCTTGCGGAGAGCCTGGATCTTCTCAAAGAACTCCCGGTCCGTATCCTTATCCCCCGCTTCTTCCACGGCCTCATCCCCGGCGCCCTTCTTCCCGCCCGGGATCCCGGCTACCTCCAGGTACCCTTCCTCTGCCAGTACCTTGAAGCTGGAAAAAAATTTCTCTCCCTTTCGCTCTGTCACCACCGACACCTTCTGATACACTGCCGGCGGATAGAAGATGCTTAAGAACCGCCGCAGGATCAGGTCATACACCTTCCGGGAGATCTCCGGCAGCCGCTCCAGGCCCTTTAGCCCCTGCCCGGTTGGAATGATGGCATAATGGTCGGTGATCTGGCTGTCGTTCACATACCGGGTCCTGGCAAGGCCTTTGTGGCTTCCCATGGCGGCGATCCGGTTCAGATACGGCACCGCTGCCGGGTACTGCATAAGCCCGTTGAGATTCTTGTGGATCTCCCGGGCTACCGCGGTAGAGAGCACCCGGGCGTCCGTCCTGGGGTAGGTAGTCAGCTTGCGCTCATACAGCTCCTGGACGATCCTAAGGGTCTCGTCAGGACTGATCTTAAACCTTCTGGAGCACTCGTTCTGCAGCTCCGCCAGGTTAAAAAGAAGGGGCGGATTCTTCTTCTCCTTCTTCTTCTCCACAGAGAGCACCTGGCAGGTGAGAGGCTCCGGCTCCTGAAGCCACCGGATCAGCTCCCTGGCCTTCTCCTCCTCCCGGAATCCGTTCTCCTTATAGAGGTCCCGGGAACCCTGCCACCGGGAGCCCTCCACGGCCCGCCACTCACCTTCGAAGCTGCTGCCCGGCTCCCCGACGGAAGCCACCACCCGGTAGAAGGGCGTCTCCACGAATTCCCGGATCTCCCGCTCCCGGCGCACCACCATGCCCAGCACGCAGGTCATCACCCGTCCCACAGAGATCACCGCATACCGGGTGTGAAGATAATTGGAAATGCTGTTCCCGTACTTTAAAGTCAGCAGGCGGGAGAAGTTGATCCCCATAAGATAATCTTCCTTGGCCCGCAGATAGGCGGAGGCGGACAGGTTGTCATACTCGCTCAGGTCCCTGGCCTCCCGAATGCCCCGCAGGATCTCCTCTTCCGTCTGGGAGTCGATCCAGACCCGCCGACGCTTCTTGCCGTGGACGCCTGCCTGCTGCTCCACCAGACGGTAAATGTATTCTCCCTCCCGTCCCGAGTCGGTGCACACGTAAATGGTATCCACGTCCTCACGGTTCAAAAGGGAAGCCACGATCTCATACTGCTTCTTCACCGCCGGGATCACCTCATACCGGAACTTCTCCGGGATGAAGGGCAGCGTCTCCAGGCTCCACCGCTTAAGAGACGGGTCGTAAGCCTCCGGATAGCTCATGGTTACCAGGTGCCCCACGCACCAGGTGACCACAGCCTCCTCCCCCTCCAGGTACCCATCCTTACGCCGGGTCGAAAGCTTCAGCGCCTTGGCGAACTCCTGGGCCACACTGGGTTTCTCTGCAATATAGAGTGACTTCCCCATAAATAATTCCTGACTCCTTATCTACCGGTCTTTCCCGAACAGGCTTCTCACCTTGTCCATCAGACCCTTCTTCTCCTCTGCCGGAGGCATCTTCGCCGCCTGCAGCGCCTCTTCCATGAATACCGCCTGGGAATCCACGAAGGGCTCTTTCTGTTCTTTCTTACAATAGGTGCCGTCGCTTTGCAGCACCCGCGCCTTCACATTGTCGCTCAGCATAACCTTCAGATAGTGGTTGATCTGTCGCTTGATGTCCGGATCCAGGATGGGACAGGCAACTTCCACCCGCTTCTCCGTATTCCGGGTCATCATGTCCGCGGAACCAATGTAGATCTTCTGCTCGTCTCCTGATCCAAAGCTGAAGATCCTGGGGTGTTCCAGATATCTTCCCACCACGCTCATCACCCGCAGGTTGTCTGTGTACCCCGGGATCCCCGGAAGGATACAGCAGATGCCCCGGACAATGATCTCAATGCGCACGCCGGCTCTGGAGGCCTCCGACACCTTCTCGATAAAGTCCACATCCGTCAGGGAGTTCATCTTCATGATGATCCTTCCCGCTGCCCCTTTGCGGATCTCCTCATCCATCATCTCCAGCACCTTCTGCTTTAAACTGGTAGGCGACACGATCAGGTGCTGATAGGACCCGTTCAGGTTGCCGATGGACATATTCTTGAAGAACTCAGACGCATCCTCCCCGATGGCCTGGTTGGCCGTCATAAGAGACAGGTCTGTGTACTGGGCCGCCGTCTTCTCATTATAATTGCCGGTTCCGATCTGGGTGATATACTGGATCTCATTCCGGTTCCGATAGGTGATCTGGCACACCTTGGAGTGGACCTTGTAGCCCTCAAAGCCGTAGATCACCCGGCAGCCCGCGTCTTCCAGCCGCTCGGACCAGTCAATGTTGTTCTGCTCGTCAAACCTGGCCCGCAGCTCGATCAGCACCGTCACTTCCTTGCCGTTCTCCGCCGCCGCGCACAGGTACTCCACCAGACGGGCCTTCTTGGCCAGCCGGTAGATGGTGATCTTGATGGTCATCACCGACGGATCCACAGATGCTTCCTTGATAAGCCTGAGGAAGGGATCCATGCTCTCATAGGGATAGAACAGCAGAAGGTCTTTCTTCCGGATCTGACGGATCATACTGGTCCCCTTCTGCACCCGGGCCGAAGGCTGGGGAGAGAAAGGCGGATAGGTCAGGGCCTTCTTCATAGGCTCCGGCAGGTTCCCGCTGATGGCGAACATGTAGGCCAGCTTCATGGGCATCTTGGTACGGAAGATCTGGTTGGGCCGGATCTTGAACTTGTCGCAGAAATACTTCTCCATCTCCGGGCTTAACTTCTCCGCCACCTCCAGGCGGACCACCGCCATCCGGCGCCGCTTGTGGAGGGTCTGCTTCATCAGGTTGCGGAAGTCCTCATTTACCTCCAGGGCCTCGTCGTCCGGAGCCACGTCCGCGTTGCGGGTCACGCAGAGATAATTGGGATCCGACACCTCATACTGGGAGAATACCAAAGACAGGTACTCCATGATCACCTTCTCCATCCGGATATAGCGGATGTCATGCCCCGGCAGATACAGGATGTCCGACACAAACTGAGGCACCGGAACAATGCCGATCATGGACTTGTCCTTCATCTTCAGGCTGGCAGTCACATAGATCTCCTTGTTCAGAAGATGGGGGAACGGATGGTTGGCGTCCACGATCTGAGGGGACAGGATGGGCAGGATCTGATCCTTGAAATACTTCTTCACATACTTCTTCTCCGCCGGCTCCAGCTCCTTAAAATCCAGCCCGCACACCCCGTAAGGGTGGAGCTGCCGCTTGATATCCGCATAGGTCTTCTCCCGTTCCTTATAAAGGGGGGCCACCGCCTCCAGGATCTTCTCGATCTGCTCTCCCGGAGTCATGCCGGAACGGCTGTCCCTGGCCTGGGCGTCGGTGTGGGCCATGTCGAAAAGACTCCCCACCCGGATCATGAAGAACTCATCCAGGTTGCTGGTGAAGATGGCCACGAACTTCATCCGCTCCAAAAGGGGAACCGTGATGTCCCGGGCCTCCTCCAGCACCCGCTGGTTAAACTTCAGCCACGACAATTCTCTGTTCTGGGTATACTGTAAAATCTCTTTCTCCATATGTCTTCGTCCTCGCTTTTCCTCTTAACTTCTGAAAAAAATCCAGAATCCGCCATTATTACATCCTTATCCTACCGGTTCCCCGCCGGGCCATCTACCCCGGTCCCGTTAGGATCCGGTTAAATCCATGTAAAATGAGAACGTGCTTATTTCGCCTGAATATAGCCCTTGGCGGTCAGCGCCTCCGCGCACAGCACCGCGCCGCCTGCCGCGCCCCGCACCGTGTTGTGGGACAGGCCGATGAATTTATAGTCAAACATAGTGTCTTCCCGGAGCCGTCCGATGGAGATCCCCATGCCCCGTTCATAGTCTACGTCCATCTTCACCTGGGGACGGTTGTCCTCCTCCAGATACTGGATGAACTGCTTCGGCGCGCTGGGAAGCTCTGCCTCCTGGGGGAAGCCTTTGAAGTTCACCAGCTTCTCGATCAGCTGCTCCTTGGTGGGTTTCTCCGCGAAATTAATGAACACCGCCGCCGTATGGCCGTTGAGCACCGGCACCCGCACGCACTGGCAGGTGATCTTAGGCGTCTCCGCCTTCACGATCTGGCCGTTCTCCACGTGGCCCAGCACCCGCAGAGGCTCCTGCTCGCTTTTCTCTTCCTCTCCGCCGATGTAGGGGATGATATTCTCCACCATCTCCGGCCAGTCCTTAAATGTCTTGCCCGCTCCGGAGATCGCCTGATAGGTAGTGGCCACCACTTCCTTGGGGCCGAACTCCTCCCAGGCCGCCAGGCAGGGCGCGTAGCTCTGGATGGAACAGTTGGGCTTCACCGCGATAAATCCCCGGGTGGTCCCAAGCCGCTTCTTCTGATCCGCGATCACGTCGAAATGGTCGATGTTCACCTCCGGGATCACCATGGGCACATCCGGTGTCCAGCGGTGAGCGCTATTGTTGGAGACCACCGGCGTCTCGGTTTTCGCGTAGTCCTCCTCGATCTTGCGGATCTCGTCCTTGGTCATATCCACCGCGCTGAACACAAAGTCCACGCCGGAGGCTACCTTCTCCACCTCGTTTACATTTGCCACGATCAGCTTCTTCACCGCTTCCGGCATAGGCGTATCCATCTTCCAGCGGCCGCCTACCGCCTCCTCATAAGTCTTGCCGGCAGAACGCGCGCTTGCCGCCACCGTCACAACCTCAAACCAGGGGTGGTCCTCCAACAGGGAGATAAACCGCTGTCCCACCATTCCTGTAGCTCCTAAGATCCCAACTCTTAATTTCTGTTCCATCACTTGCTCTCCTTCCTTATTTCTCGTCTTTCTTCCAGTTGTCCATGGCCTTATGATAAGTCTTCAGCACCTGCTCCATGGCCTCCCGCCCCGGGGCGCCGATGGTGACCCGCTTGTCCACGCAGGTCTTCAGGCTGATGGCCTCATAGATATCCTCTTCAAATACCGGGCAGATCTTCTGATACTCCTCCAGGGGAAGCTCATCCAGGGCGATGCCCCGCTCAATGCAGGTAAGCACCAGCTGCCCCACAATGCCGTGGGCGTCCCGGAACGCCACGCCCCGGTTCACCAGATAGTCCGCCGCGTCTGTGGCGTTGGTGAACCCGTGTCTTGCGCTTGCCTCCATCCGGTCCTTATGAAACTCCATGGTCTCCAGCATACCTGTGAACAATCTTACACACCCCCTGGCAGTGTCCATGGCGTCAAAGGCCCACTCCTTGTCCTCCTGCATATCCTTGTTGTAGGCAAGAGGGATCCCCTTCATGGTAGTCAGAAGGGCCTGCAGCGCCCCGTACACCCGGCCTGTCTTGCCCCGCACCAGCTCCGCGATGTCCGGATTCTTCTTCTGGGGCATGATGCTGCTGCCGGTACTGTAGGCGTCATCGATCTCCACAAACTGGTACTCATTGGAGTTCCACAGGATGATCTCCTCACTGAACCGGCTCAGATGCATCATCACAAGGGACAGGTCCGAGAGGAATTCCACCAGGTAATCCCGGTCGGACACCCCGTCCATGCTGTTCAGCGTAGGCCCGTCAAAGCCCAGGAGCCTGGCCGTATACTCCCGGTCCAGAGGATAGGTAGTCCCCGCCAGGGCCCCGGAGCCCAAAGGACAGGTGTTCATCCGGTCATAAAGCCCCAGAAGGCGGATGTGATCCCGCCAGAACATTTCAAAATAAGCGCCCATATGATGGGCCAGGGTCACCGGCTGCGCCTTCTGCAGATGGGTAAAGCCCGGCATGTAGGTATCCAGGTTCTCATCCATGATCTTCAGGATGGCCTCCAGAAGCTCTCCCACCAGATTATCCGTCTCTTTTACTTCCTCCCGGGTGTAAAGCTTCATGTCCAGGGCCACCTGGTCATTGCGGCTGCGCCCGGTGTGCAGCTTCTTGCCCGGCTCGCCGATGCGTTCGATCAGCACCGCCTCCACGAAGCTGTGAATATCCTCATATTCCTCCGTGATTGCAAGGGTTCCCTCCTCCACGTCCCGGAGAATGCCTTCCAGGCCGCCGATGATGGCCTGCTTCTCCTCCCCGGTCAGGATCCCCTGCTTCTCCAGCATGGTCACGTGGGCAATGCTGCCCGTGATATCCTGACGGTAAAATCTCTTGTCAAAAGAGATGGAAGCGTTAAACGCGTAGACCAGCTTGTCCGTCTCCTTGGTAAAACGCCCTCCCCATAATTGTGCCATAGTCTCTTCTTCCTTTCCTTATAAAAACACTGTAATCGATTGTATCATATTCCGCCCGGAATTCAAAGGACTTTATCGCCTCCGCTGGTTCATGGAGAACTCACAGCCGCAGTAGTCCTGGCGGTACAGATCATATTCCCGGGACAGCTCGATGGACCGCTTGTACCCGTTCTTCTTCTTGAAATCCGAGAGAAGGTAGGGCACGCCATACTCCTCTCCCAGCCGCATCCCGATCTCATTTAGCCGGTCCGCGTTCTTTAAGGGGCTGATGCTAAGGGTGGTGGTAAAGTAATCTGCTTCCGTCTTCACCGCCATCCGGGCCGCCTCCGAAAGCCGCAGCTCGTAACACTTAAGGCAGCGCTCTCCCCCCTCCTTCACATGCTCCAGTCCCCGGGCCATCTCATAGAACCGCTCCTGGTCATAAGGGCCTGCCAGGAAGGACACCGGGTGGACGAAGGGCATCTGGCTGATCAGCTCCTGCTGCTCCCAGATCCTCTTGGTGTACTCGCTCTCCGGGTAAATGTTGGGATTATAATAGAACACGGTGATCTCAAAATATCGGTTCAGATACTCCAGCACATAACTGCTGCAGGGCGCGCAGCAGCTGTGGAGCAAAAGCCGCGGCACCCGCTCTTCCGTCTTCAGCCGCTCCAGCAGCCTGTCCAGTTCTTTCTGGTAATTCATGGACCCTTCTCCTCTTCTTATGTAAAACCTCTTCTTGAAATTATAACTTTTCCCGCCCGTTCTTTCAAGGGCTTTCTCCCGGTAAAGACGCCACTTTCTCACGCCTTTATAAGGTCCTGCATAGAATAAGATATAGTTGTCACCGGAGGTTGCCATGGAAGAAGTTCTGGAACTGAAACATATCTGTTACGCCTATCACACCCTGGAGGGGGAGACCCCCACCCTCACCGACATCTCCTTTGCCCTTAAGAAAGGGGAGTTCGTGGCCATCGTAGGCCCGTCCGGCTGCGGCAAATCCACCCTCCTGTCCATCATCGCCGGCCTCCTGTCCCCGGAACGGGGGCTGATCAAGATCAACGGGAAATATCAGAGGGAAAGCACCACCAACGTAGGCTATATGCTGCAGCACGACGAACTGTTTGAATGGCGCTCCATCTACAACAACGTGATCCTGGGCCTGGAGGTCCAGCACATGCTCACCGCCCGGACTCGGGAGAAGGCTTATGAGCTTCTGGACGTCTACGGGCTTAAGTCCTTCGCCCGCTCCCGCCCCTCCGAGCTCTCCGGCGGCATGCGCCAGCGGGCGGCCCTTATCCGCACCCTGGTGCTGGAACCGGACCTTCTCCTCCTGGATGAACCCTTCTCCTCCCTGGACTACCAGACCCGGCTCAACGTAGGAGACGACATCGGCCAGATCATCCGCCAGGAGAAGAAAGCCGCCATCCTGGTGACCCACGATCTCTCCGAGGCCATCTCCCTGGCGGACCGGGTCATCGTCCTCTCCGGCCGCCCCGCCTCCATCCGGCAGACCATCCCCCTGCGCTTCGACCTTGCGTCGGACACTCCCATGAACCGCAGGGGAGCGCCGGAATTCAAGACGTATTTCAATCTGATCTGGAAGGAGTTGAACAACCAATGAATGAACTGTCAAGGGGACAGCTCCAGTACCTGAACGCCTACCGCAGAGGGCTTCGCATCATAAGGATCTCCCGGATCCTGATCTTCTTAAGCTTCCTCTTTATCTGGGAGTTTACCGCCAACGTGGGGATCATCGATTCCTTCATCTTCAGCAGCCCCTCCAGGATCGCACTCTGCTTCTGGGAAATGGTTCTGGATGAGTCCATCTTCCTCCACATGGGCGTCACCCTCTACGAGACCATCCTAAGCTTCCTCCTGGTGATCGCCGCGAGCATCCTCATCGCAGTGTGCCTCTGGTTCTCCCCGCGGCTCTCCAAGATCCTGGACCCCTACCTTGTGGTCTTAAACAGCCTGCCCAAATCCGCCCTGGCTCCCCTCCTGATCGTCTGGCTGGGGGCCAGCCGCACCACCATCATCGTGGCGGGCATGTCGGTGGCCATCTTTGGCAGCATTTTAAACCTGTACGCCAGCTTCGCCACTGTGGACCCGGGGAAGATCAAGCTGATCTACACCTTCCGGGGGAGCCGGCTGCAGGCCCTTGTCAAGGTGGTGCTGCCAAGTTCCATCCCCGCCATCATCAGCAACATGAAGGTTAATATCGGCCTGTGCCTGGTGGGGGTCATCATCGGAGAATTCCTGGCGGCCAGAAGCGGCCTGGGGTATCTCATCATCTACTCCAGCCAGGTGTTCAAGATGGATTGGCTCCTGATGTCCATCGTGCTTCTGTGCTTCATGGCCATGGCCCTCTACGCTCTTATCAACCTGCTGGAGAAATGGTGTTCCAGACACTTCTAGATACCGCCGCCACTCAGGAGATGCGTCCCGCACCTCCTGGCTACATATCCCATCTTCTTCCCGGCTTCCAATTTGCTCCTCTATTTGCAAAAAAGTTCTTGCAAATCTCCCGAAATCCGATATAATATTACTTGTGGCCTGACAGGGCCGGTAAAATCTCATATGCTGGAATAGCTCAGTTGGTAGAGCACTTCACTCGTAATGAAGGGGTCGTCGGTTCAAGTCCGATTTCCAGCTTGGTCATTTCAGAAAAGACCGGGTGCAGCGATAAGCACCCGGTCTTTTTTTGACTATTTTTCTTCATTTTCTGCAAAATATGAAAAAATTTCTTCAAAATCCCGGTGTTAAGATTGATAAACTTATATCGAAGTGATATGATAGAAAAAATCAATGTTGTTATACCAAATGTCTATGGGAACAAAAGAGTAAAGAAAAGGAGATGATCAATTTGGAAACATTAAACAACATCGTACTGACCATTCAGAACTACATGTCCAACATCGTTCTGATCATTGCGCTGGCAGCCGCCGGTATCTGGTTCAGCATCCGCACAGGATTTATCCAGGTACGGGGATTCAAGCGGGGCATCAAGCAGGTGTTCGGCGGGCTGTTCAGTAAGAAAGGAGACGCCGGCGACGACGGCATGAGCTCCTTCCAGGCCCTGGCAACTGCTATCGCTGCCCAGGTTGGTACCGGCAATATCGCCGGCGCGGCAACCGCCATCGCTCTTGGCGGACCAGGCGCCATCTTCTGGATGTGGGTGGCAGCTTTCCTGGGCATGGCAACCATTTACTCTGAGGCTCTGATGGCTCAGAGATATAAGAAGATCGGAGACGACGGCGTGGTCACCGGCGGACCGGTTTACTACATCCGCGCCGCGTTCAAGGGAGTTTTCGGCAAGATCCTGGCAGGGATCTTCGCGGTGCTTCTCATCTTCGCTCTGGGCTTCATGGGCAACGCAGTACAGTCCAACTCCATCGCCGCATCCTTCCACACCGCATTTGGGATCCCCCAGTGGGTGATGGGTCTGATCGTGGCAGTGCTGGCTGTCTTCATCTTCTCCGGCGGTATGAAGCGGATCGCCAAGGTAACCGAGACCATGGTGCCTCTGATGGCAGCCCTCTACATTGTAGGGTCTCTCATCGTGATCTTCTGCAACTGGAGAAATATCCCGCTGGCCTTCTATGAGATCTTCGTAGGCGCGTTCGCACCGGCTTCCATCGCCGGCGGCGCAGTGGGCGCGACCATCAAGCTCGCCATCACCAAGGGTGTTGCCAGAGGCCTCTTCTCCAACGAGGCAGGTATGGGTTCCACTCCTCACGCCCACGCAGTGGCAAAGGTGGCCCACCCGGTTGAACAGGGACACGCGGCTATGATCGGCGTCTTCATTGACACCTTCATCGTGCTCACCATGACCGCTCTTGTCATCGTGACCACCCGCGCCCTTCCCGAGTCCTACAACGTAGTGGAAGGCGGTTACACCGGCGCAGAATTAAGCCAGTTTGCCTACTCTCTGGTATACGGCAAATTCGGTGAGATCTTCATCGCCGTCTGCATGTTCTTCTTCGCCTTCTCCACCATCGTGGGATGGTACTTCTTCGGCCAGGCCAACATCAAATACCTGTTTGGCTCCAAGGCGGTCCCGGTCTACTCCGTACTGGTATGCATATGCGTATTCCTGGGATCCCTGGCACAGGTAGACCTGGTATGGAACATGGCGGA